>JAFIFA010000129.1 GCA_020832225.1 Balneolaceae bacterium | reverse complement strand
CTGCCTAAACTGGCACAATGACTCCCGAAATAGGTGGCACAACATGCTCCGAAATGGGTGGCACAATGACCTCCGAAATAGTCACAATAACTGTTCAAAGCCACACCTTTTCACTTTTTCTGCGTCAGTAGCCCCCGAAACATCGGGGACTTTTCCCTCCACCATCTGACTTTATACGAGATATAGCTCAATCAATCCTTTCTTGCCATTTTTGCGACAAAATTTGTGTCATAGATGGATTGTAGGTAAATTTTAGTGGGAATTCCCACAATCCCACACATTCACGGAGCGTTGTATGAAGTGCATAATACATCGAACGTATCGTAGGTTAGAACAGAAATAAGTTAAGGAGTTAGTTATGGAACCAGTTGTCAGGGAATATGATGCAAAGTTGGATTCCAAAAAGCGAATTACGATTCGAGGGGCAAGAACTCAATTCTATCACGTCACTGAAAGAGAGGATGGAACGATTGAATTGAGTCCACGTGAACTGATTCACCCGGACAAGATATCTGAGAAGAGTTTGCAGATGATTGATAAAGCTGTGAAGAAACTTAAAAAAGGTGAAGTTTCAGAGCCTATAGACTTGGAAGAGCTGGAGAAGCTTATCGACTAAATTAAGGGGAGTTATGTTCAATATTCGAATGGGTATTCCTGAAATGAAAGAGTTTTGGGATGATCTTATCGTAAAAAAGAAGAATGACAATCTAAATACGGATGAAGAGGAATTATTTAAACGGTTGGCGAAATCCATAAAATTCTTGAGTGTTGATCCTAAACATCCGAGTCTCCAAACACATGAAATTGGGGAGCTGAGTAAAAAGTACAATATGAAAATATGGCAATCCTATATTGATCAGGGGAAAACAGCACGCCGAATTTTTTGGACATATGGACCAAATCGAAAAGAGATAACCATATTGGGCATAGAGCCACATCCTGAGGATAAGAAGAGAGGTGCTTATAAAAGAATCAAACTATCTGATTTACCCTCTTAAAAACCTGAAATTCATCAAAAGTTTTAATGGAAATGGAGAAGCTCAAATTATCGAAATAATCACGAAGATTGGATAAATCAACTAAACGCCGCGCCCCTCTGCGTCTTCCCTGCGTCCTCCGCGGTTTAAAAAACGCACCGATCTTCAAATTCTACCCAACAATTGTTCAAAGCCACACCTTTTCACTTTTTCTGCGTCAGCAGCCCGGGAACATCGGGGACGTTTCCCTCCGCCATTTGACTTTTTTTGAGCTAAACCTCAAACCACTGCAGGCCAATCAGAAAACATTAAGTAACCAACCCTGCTTGCATCTTTCCTTCTCTTTCGGTAGCTATGTTCAAAAGCTAACCTCAACAAATATCTTGCATGAAAGACTCAGATATCGGTATCTGTGGATTGGGTGTGATGGGCAAAAATCTTGCCCTCAATCTGGAAGAGAAAGGTAATACCGTATCCGTTTACAATCGAACAGCTGAGGGAGAGGAGCACCTGCTCAGTGATTTCATGAAGAGCCATGGCAGCGGAAAAGCACTTAAGGGATTTGACTCCATTCCCGAATTTGTCGCCTCTCTTGGCAAACCACGCAAGATATTGATCATGGTGAAAGCGGGTTCGCCGGTTGATAGTGTCATCACAGAACTGCTTCCGCATCTGGACTCGGGGGATATTCTCATCGACGGAGGAAATTCAAATTTCAGTGATACAGAGCGGCGAAGCGTTGAACTGGCAAAAAAGAAGATCGATTTTGTTGGAATGGGTATATCGGGAGGAGAGGAGGGCGCACGATACGGCCCATCACTGATGCCCGGCACCACGCCGAAAACCTGGTCGAAATTGAAGGATTTTTTTGAACCAATTGCCGCCCGTTCATTTACAGGCAATCCATGCGCCTCACTTACAGGTAGCGGTGGGGCGGGCCACTTTGTGAAAATGGTGCATAACGGAATTGAGTATGCCGATATGCAGCTGATTGCCGAAGCGTACCAATTGATGATGAACGCAGCCGGAATGTCTCACGATGAGATGGCCGCACAGTTCCGCTTGTGGAATGAAGGAGCTCTCTCATCCTATCTGATAGAGATCACGGCCGACATTCTAACCCGCCTCGATGAGGATGGAGAGCCTTTGGTTGAAAAGATCCTGGACAGTGCCGGACAAAAAGGAACGGGCAAATGGACCGCGATCACCGCGCTGGAAGCTGGATTACCCGGTGCAATTATAACTGAATCGGTTTTTGCACGATTCATCTCTGCTCAGAAAGAACTTCGAGTTGGGCTTCGCGGAGATCGTGAAGCGAGGCAAAGTATAAAATCAGCGGATCGGAAAAGTTTCATAGATGATCTTGGCGATGCACTCCTTGCATCCAGAATGATGGTTCATGCTGAAGGCTTTTTCATGATCACAGAAATGTCTGAAGATCGGAAATGGGGCATCAACCCCTCACTTGTTGCCGAAAGCTGGCAGGGGGGATGCATTATCCGGTCTGAACTTCTGAAGAGCATCGTTTCTGCCTTTGAGAACGGGCAGGGAATTCAGCATCTGATGGAATCACCGCTCTACATGAACCGCTTCAGGCCTGTCGAAGCGGGGTGGCGCCAGATGGTTGCGCATGCGGCAAGCGCGGCAGTTCCTGCTCCGGCGATGATGTCGGCACTGGCAGAGTATGATTCACTTCGGTCACCCCGGCTTCCTGCCAATCTGATTCAGGCGCAGCGGGACTATTTCGGTGCACACAAATATGAACGAATCGATCACCCCAGAGGAACCTTTTTTCATACCCAATGGAGTGAGTACAATGAGTAGCTCAGCGCTTTCAAATCCACTCTGATCTGTAAATAATCAGGAAAATCCATGCATGAATTTCAGCTGATTGCTGCCACGCTAACCGGAATTGCCCTGTTGTTGTTGATGGTAACACGGTTCAAGATCAACGCCTTTATCGCGCTGATGATCGCCAGTATCTTTGTGGGACTGGCAGCCGGCATGCCGGGATCCGCCGTCATTGAGAGCATGCAGCAGGGGATGGGCGGAACTCTCGGTTTTGTGGCTACGGTAGTTGGACTTGGAGCGATATTCGGGCAGATTCTGGAACACTCGGGTGGTGCTGAAGCCGTGGCCCGTAAAATGCTGAAGAAGTTCGGCAAGGAGAACGCATCGTGGGCGATGATGATCACCGGATTTTTTGTGGCGATTCCTGTCTTTTTTGATGTGGCATTTATCATTCTGGTTCCCCTGGTCTACGCACTCGGCCGCGATACCGGTAAGTCCCTGCTCTACTACGGAATTCCGCTGCTGACCGGACTGGCCGTGACACACGCCTTCATTCCGCCAACTCCCGGCCCCATTGCGGTAGCGGACATTCTGAGTGCTGATCTGGGATGGGTGATTCTCTTTGGCTTTATTATTGGAATCCCAACGGCTATGGTGGCGGGTCCGCTTTTCGGAAAATATATCGGCAGTAAGATTGATGTGAAGGTGCCCGACTATATGGAGCTAAGCGACTGGGACGAAACCGATGATGATTCACTCCCTTCGTTTACCCTGCTGGTCTCTATTATTCTGGTTCCGCTTCTTCTGATTTTAGGTAATACGCTCACCGGTGCCTTCATTGAGCAGGGAGTGATGGAAGCAGGTCTCTTTAGCGGTATTATGACCTTTATCGGTCATCCGTTCATCGCACTCACAATTGCGGTACTCATTGCTCTCTACTGGCTGGGCGTTCGGCGTGGCACCACCAGAGAGCAGCTCTCCAAACTCAGCATGGAGGCGATGAAACCGGCCGGCGTTATTATTCTGATTACCGGTGCCGGTGGGGTCTTTAAGGAGGTACTTGTAGATAGTGGCGTGGGAGAGATGCTGGCCGTGACGATGTCGGATCTCGGCCTGCCCGTCATTGTTCTCGCCTGGCTGATTGCCGCCGCCGTTCGGGTAACCCAGGGATCGGCCACCGTTGCTATGATCACTGCCGCCGGAATCATCTATCCAATCATGATCAACTTCGATCTGAGTGAACCCTACAAGGCACTGGTTGTACTTGCAATAGCCGCCGGCGCAACCATCCTCTCTCACGTAAACGACAGCGGCTTCTGGCTGGTAAACCGCTATTTCGGAATGACTGAAAAAGACACGCTCCGATCCTGGACCGTCATGTCCACAATCATTGCCGTGATGGGCTTGATACTTGCGCTGGCATTGAGCTTGGTTGTGTAATTTGGGGGGATATTCGTATGACGGCTTTTGGAAAATTCGGGTTTTGAGCCAAATCGTTCAGCCGTCTGAGGAATATTGGGTTTAAAGCCCAAATTCCCCTTATCATAACACTGCTCCCTCACCAACTCGACAGTCGAGTATCCATCGCCGGGAAGAAGGAACAGAGGCAAAACCACTCGACAGTCGAGGAGATATCCTCGTCTGACGGCTTTGGGAAAATTCGGGTTTTGAGCCAAATCGTTCAGCCGTCTGACGAATCTTGTTTTTAAAGCCCAAGCTCTTGGTCTCAAAACAGCCTCTCTTGATTTCTATTTTTATGCGCATTATGTATATTTCATATGCGCATTAAATTAAACACCCTCATTATGGCTAAAAAGACATTAAATCTCACAATAGAGGAAGAGATTAAGGAGCGGGCAAAGCGGATTGCCGGGAAACGCGGCATCAGTGTTTCCCGCCTGTTTGAAGAGGCGATCGCCCGGGAAGAGGAGCCGGAAGAGTTCGTGCCCCGGCCTGGAAGTGCTGCCGAAAAAATTTATAATTTGATACCGGAATCTGAAAAAGTTGACTCCTACGATTATAAAAAGCTGAAAGAAGAAGCACTGCGTGAAAAATATGATTTATAAAAAAGTGCTGGTTGATACAAATATATGTATTGATGCGGCTCTATATCGTAAACCATATGCTTCTGATGCATTACGGATTTTTGAGCTCTCTCAGTTTAATAAATTAAACGCAATGATAGCCGCTCACAGTTTTGATACGATATTTTATATCCTTCGCAAATCATACAGTGTTGAAAAGCGCTATACATTAATGAAAGAGTTGAGGGCGATATTTAAAGTTGCCCCTGTCACACAAACCGTGATTGATGAAGCACTGGGCCTGAAGTGGCCCGATTTTGAGGACGCCATTCACTATCGGGCGGCAGTCACTGCCGGCTGCGACGCGATTGTAACCCGAAACCCGGCTGATTTTAAAGATGCAGAGCTGACGATATTATCACCGCTGCAACTGTTAGCTGAAATAGAAGAAGAGCGTTAGGGATCAAATGGCGAAACTCTAAAGTTACCCACCCGGTACGGCGCATGTCAAACATCAGTACCAGGAACAGTCTTTATGCGCCGCACAATTTTACCAGCCGGGCGTGTCACTCTGAGCCACTAATTTTGTCAATAACGGGCAACCCTATTGAGGAGTTGACAGAATAAATCTCCACTTGGCCTGCCCCGACCCACTCGGGAGGTATTCAGATCTTGAAGAAAGAAGCACTTTCTCAACTGACACCGGTTACGCCAGCTAAGAATCTGATTCGACCGGGGCTGAATTCGAGGATACATTTTCATCAACAGAATCTGATTAATGCTACGGAAGCACAGAAGAGCACGGAGTTTTCCGTGTCTCGGTGGCAATAGAGTGGTCCATGTTTAAGATGTAGCCGGGCAGTGCAAAAATATTATGCAGATGACGGAATTAATCTCCCCCTTGCGCTTGCGTCACAAAACCCCGGGAGGTGTTCAGCTTGTGAAAAGGACGCATTTTTCGAATCTGTCACCGGTAATGGAACGAGCGCAGCGAGTGGAGTGAAGGATCTGATTCGATCCGGATTTGGTTGGCGAGGAATTGTTTCGAGTGGCTGAATTCTTACCAAGAGCGAGGAACACACCCCTGATTCTCACAAGACAGGCTTTGCCTGCGTGCTCGAATCTGTCCCCTCTCGAAAGGGGACTTTGGAGCCATCCCTGAAACAATCAAATTCGTGTTTTTCGGATATAAAACCCCGGGCCCTACTCAACCCGACAGTCGAGTATCCGTTTCCATAACAAGGTTTGGTGGGTATTCCACTCGACAGTCGAGTCAACAACAACCACTCCCGGGAGCGCAAATCATCGCAGGTTCCTGAACCGCTTCTATCATGCAGGCAGTTTTTGCCCGGCAGTCGGTTTTGAGGGGAACCAAATGGAACTCCCCATTTTTGAAATCGAGCCCAAATGTCCCGATCGTTTCAAGCTGGACCTCAACCAGAACTTCGGGATCACCGTCACCAAATATGGAATCTGATTTCTCAATGATGCCAATTAGCGTCTGCGGCGTCAGGCGATGGTTGAAATCGGCTGCTGTCCATATTTGAAAAACGGCATTCGTTTCGGTGTGAACCGTCTTCCCGCAGTCGATGAAATTGCGGGTAAGAAGCCCTGCTTCCGTGATATGAAAATGCAGCGGTATCAATTGACCTTCCGGCATGATGAATCGAATCGTTTCTGTTTCAGCTAGGCGCTGTTTGAATTCTGAGAGTGTCATGGTTGTGAATAGGTTGTAATTGATCGTAAAAATACGATAAATTAGAGAAGAATTGCAACCCAAGTCTCAGGTTTTCGTGTTGCCATCTCGCTGTTTGATAAGCCTTCTTCATAAGCGGGGCTAATACATGGTATAACATCTTTCTATCGGAGTTTGAATT
This sequence comes from Balneolaceae bacterium, assembly GCA_020832225.1. Classification (GTDB taxonomy): domain Bacteria; phylum Bacteroidota; class Rhodothermia; order Balneolales; family Balneolaceae; genus Rhodohalobacter. Next base: position 3,406 of record JAFIFA010000129.1, on the reverse strand, counting down.
AAAAAGAGTGAATGTTTTGGTATTTTAGTATCAGATAACCTAAACGAAAAAAAGTACGTTATATGGGTAGTAAAGAAAGTAAAAGCTCTTCGAATAAAGCCTCCACATATCAGGTAAATGAATCTTCAAAGTGCCCGTTCCAAAACGGGTCGATGAGAGAATACGCTGGTGGTGGTACCAAGAATAGAGACTGGTGGCCAAATAAACTTAATCTGAACATCCTGCGTCAACACTCTTCACTCTCCGACCCGATGGGTGACGATTTTGATTACGCTGAGGAGTTCCAGAAACTCGATCTAAAAGAAGTAAAAAAAGATCTTGCAGATCTTATGACCGACTCTCAGGAGTGGTGGCCAGCAGATTACGGTCACTATGGTCCGTTCATGATCCGCATGGCGTGGCACAGTGCAGGAACGTATCGTGTTGCAGATGGCCGCGGTGGTGGAGGCTCAGGCTCTCAACGTTTTGCCCCACTCAACAGCTGGCCCGATAACGTGAACCTCGATAAGGCACGTCTGCTGCTGTGGCCAATCAAGAAAAAGTATGGCCGCAAGCTCTCCTGGGCAGATCTGATGATTCTTGCCGGTAACGTATCACTTGAAACCATGGGCTTTGAGACCTACGGCTTTGCCGGTGGACGTGAAGATGTCTGGGAACCGGAAGATGATATTTACTGGGGATCAGAAGGTGAGTGGCTTGAAGACCAGAGGCACTCCGATGATGGTACCCTCGAAGAACCACTGGGAGCCGATCACATGGGACTTATTTATGTGAACCCTGAAGGACCCAACGGAGAGCCTGATCCGAAAAAAGCAGCTCTCTTTATTCGTCAGACTTTTGCCAGAATGGCAATGAACGACGAAGAGACCGTTGCACTGATTGCAGGTGGCCACACCTTTGGTAAAACCCACGGTGCAGCACCCGAATCACACCTTGGCCCTGAACCGGAAGCTTCCTCAATGGAAGAGATGGGGCTTGGCTGGAAGAGCTCCTACAAGAGCGGTAAAGCTGAAGATACCATCACCAGTGGTTTGGAAGGTGCATGGACTCAGAAGCCAACCGAATGGACCAATCTCTACTTCGATAATCTTTTTAAGTACGATTGGGAGAAATATAAGAGTCCGGCCGGTGCATGGCAGTGGAGACCGAAGAATGGGGAAGGAGAGGGAACCGTTCCTGATGCTCACGACCCAAATAAAAAGCACGCTCCATTTATGCTCACTACTGATCTCTCTCTCAAAGAAGATCCGGCATATGAGAAGATCTCCCGCAGGTTCTATGAGAACCCTGATGAGTTCGCTGATGCATTTGCGAAAGCGTGGTACAAGCTTACACATCGTGATATGGGACCTAAGTCACTCTACCTCGGGCCTGAAGTGCCTGAAGAGGAGCTGCTTTGGCAAGATCCGATTCCGGAAGTTACTCATGAGCTGATCGATGAGAATGATATCGCTGCCCTGAAAGGGAAGATTCTGGATACGGGTCTCTCTGTATCTGAACTGGTTTCAACCGCCTGGGCTTCGGCATCCACATTCCGCGGTTCCGACAAGCGTGGTGGTGCCAATGGTGCCCGCGTTCGTCTTGCACCACAGAATGAGTGGGAAGTAAACAACCCCGAGCAACTCAAGAAAGTACTCACTGCTCTTGAAAAGGTTCAGTCTGAGTTCAACTCTACTCAGTCAGGTAATAAGAAGGTTTCACTAGCCGACTTGATCGTGCTTGGTGGAGTTGCCGCTGTTGAAAAGGCAGCAAAGAATGCCGGACATGATGTGAAGGTGCCTTTCACTCCGGGCAGGGAAGATGCAACTGCAGAGCAAACGGATGTTGAGTCATTTTCATGGCTTGAGCCACCGGCAGATGCTTTCAGGAACTATTATAAGCCAAAGCACAACACCACGGCTGAGGAGATGTTGCTGGATAAGTCACAGCTTCTTACACTCTCCGCACCGGAGATGACTGTTCTGCTTGGTGGAATGCGTGTGCTAAATACGAATTACAACAATTCGAAGCATGGTGTCTTTACCGACAAACCGGAAGCTCTGACAAACGATTTCTTTGTGAACCTGCTCGATATGGATATCACCTGGCAGGCAACCACCGACAAGCAGGATCTGTTTGTGGGAAGCGATCGTAAATCAGGCGAGCCAAAATGGTCTGGCACGCGTGCTGATCTGATTTTTGGTTCCAACTCTGAACTCCGTGCACTGGCAGAAGTTTACGCCTGCGAAGACGCTCAGGAGAAATTCCTGAATGACTTCGTGAAAGCATGGGACAAAGTGATGAACCTGGACCGTTTTGATCTGAAATAGTGATTCAACACGGATTGTTGATGTGATTTAAAAGGCGGCCCAAATGGGTCGCCTTTTTTTTAACCACAACGAGCACAAAGGGGTACACTAAGGTCACAATATCTATTAATAACCTTTGTGAAAAAAACGTAGTGCCCATTGTGGTTCCTAAATTTGGGATCGATTATTTCACACTGTATATTTATCGTAAAAACGCGATAAAAATGAACGCCCAAAAGAATAAGATTACAATCGACGACAGCTCCATCCGTCGATCTGCTGAAATTGCCAAGGCGCTTGGCCATCCCGCCAGGATCGCAATTCTGAAAATCCTGGCTGAACGATCCACCTGTTTCTGCGGCGATATCACCGAGATTCTGCCTCTCGCACAGTCTACGGTGTCACAACACCTCAAAGCATTAAAGTCTGCCGGACTGATTACCGGAGAAGTGGAAGGTGTTCGAACCTGTTACTGCCTCAATCCGGAAGGTGTACGAGAGCTACAATTACAGCTTTCTGAGCTGTCAAATGAACTGATTAAAACCTGCTGCTGAGTATGAAAATCGCTCTTTTTAGTGATATCCACGCCAATATTGAAGCACTTCGTCCTGTATTAGACGACATCTATTCCCGAAAACCTGAGGCGGTATACTGCCTGGGCGATCTGGTTGGGTACGCACCCTATCCAAATGAGGTTATCGAACTGATCCGCTCAAAGGGGATTCCGGTTATTGCGGGAAACTACGATCAGGGTGTGGGGTTGAACAGCGACGACTGCGGTTGTGCCTACAAAACTGAAGAGGATGAAGCGCGCGGGGTTGAATCGATTACTTACACCAACAAAATCATTAACGATGAAAACCGTGCCTACCTGCAGTCGCTACCGTCTCATCTGCGTCTGGAGTTTGGGGTGAATGGCAATCCCTGGAATCTGCTGCTGGTTCACGGAAGCCCGAGAAAGATTAACGAGTACCTCTTTGAAGACCGTGCCGACAAAAGCCTGCTTCGGATGATGAAAAAAGCGAATACCCATATAATGGCATTTGGGCATACTCATAAACCCTACCACAAAACGATAGAGTATGAAGATGGTACAATACGTCACGCAATCAATATCT
>JAFIFA010000122.1 GCA_020832225.1 Balneolaceae bacterium | reverse complement strand
ACGGCACCTTTTCGACAGCCTGAAACCCTTTCCGAACCGGAGATCTACCATCAGCGCTATCGCAACTACGCCGCTTCACTGGGATATAAGGAGATCACCTCCAATTCGCTGCTTTCCAAGAAAGAGGCCACAGCGCTTGCTGACGAGAACCTTCATGTGGATACGCTCAATCCCGTCTCTCAGGAGAATACGACCCTCAGGCCTGCGCTTCTAGGTGGATTTCTGAAATCACTCCGATACAACCTCAACCGCGGCGCAAAAACACTCCGTTTCTTCGAGATTGGTCATGTATTCCACAAGAGTGATGAGAGCACCTGGGTTGATGGTGTTAAGGAGCACAATCATCTGCTTCTTGGCATTTGCGGCTCCGGCAAAAAAGAGAGCTGGCAAGGAAAAGCTGAGCCATTTACCATCTTCGATCTAAAGGCGGACCTGGAATCGCTCTTTAACAATTTTGGCATCAGGGATGCCGTTTCCCGCGAAGCTGAGGGAAATGAAAAGCTGATCTATCGATATGGCGACCAGCAGGTTGCAACTCTCTTCCGTGTAGACGATCAGACACTCAAGAGCTACGACGTTGAGGAGGATGCCTATGTAGCTGAGGCAGACCTGACTCTGCTCTTCAATATCGATAAGACAAAGGAGAGCAACACCTACACTCCTGTTCCGAAATTCCCAATCTTTGAATTTGATGCCGCCTTTACCGTCAACACAACGGTTCGTGCCGGCGACCTTGAAAAGGAGATCCGCAAGAGTGCCGGCAGTTTACTGCACTCACTCTCTGTATTCGACGTTTATGAGGGTGAAAACCTCGGAAAAGGGAAAAAAAGTATTGCTTTTAGGCTCAACTTTTTAGATCCTAATAAGACATTGAACATCAAAGATGTAGAACCGGTAGTTCAAAAAATTGTGCGGTCTCTGGAGAAGCATTCAGGAGCGAAACTTAGATCATAATCAGGTGCCATGTCGGTCAGTGATATCCAGAAAGAGACATTCCGCAATCTGCTTGAGCAGATTCGGAGTCAGGTAACCCTGCTGAAGAAGCAGAATAAAGAGCTCAGCAGGGAGAATTTGAAGCTCAAGTCAAAACTTGATCAGATTCAGAAGAAGCAGACGGATATATTCTCCTCTATAAGTGAATCGGAGCGAATAGCGATGCGTCATAAAGTGAACGGTCTGATTGAAAAGATCGACAAACACCTCGAGGGATAGATCGCCATGGAATCAATTAAGGTCACCATTTTAGGAAAGCAGATTCCGCTCAAGGTAAAAGAGAGCGAGATCGAAAATACCCGACGCATTGCAGCGTATGTTGATGAGAAGTTCAAAAATTTTCGCAGTCAGTTGGCCAATCAACCCGACTCTACCGTGATGACGATTGCCTGTTTGAGTATCGCAGAAGAAGTGTTTGAGCTTCGTGCGAAAATCAATGAGAAAGAGGGTAAAGAGAGTGAAGCGATGGAGAGCGTTAACAAAGAGCTCGAAAAATTGGTTGAAGAAATTTCCTGATTCTAAAGAATGAAATGAACCCTTCTGCCGTTCTCTTTCATAACAAATCACTTCTATAGACGACTATGTATAAAGGAGAACGGTTCAACACCATTACGCACTTCATTGGGTCAATTGCCGCTCTCGGCGGGTTGATATTTCTGATCTTTCTATCCGTAAATCAGGGCGATCCCTGGAAGATTGCAGCTTTTACCGTTTACGGAATCACCTTGGTAGCACTCTACACCTTCTCTACGCTCTATCACGCAATGAAGGGCAGAATGAAGAAGATCTTTCAGAAGTTTGATCACATCGCGATCTATCTGCTGATTGCCGGCACCTATACCCCTTTTACGCTTATAACACTTCAGGGTGAAACAGGCTGGACCATCTTTGCAGTTGTCTGGGGGCTTGCCATGATTGGCATCGTGATCGACCTGCTTCCTCAAAAGGGGCACCGTATACTTCCACTTGTAATCTATTTGATGATGGGTTGGATGGTTGTACTGGTTCTTGAGCCCGTCATCCTGGGCCTCTCTCCTGCAGGGTTCAACTGGCTGGCTGCGGGCGGACTTTTCTACACTGCAGGCGTTATCTTCTATGTGCTAGACAGCAAGCACAGAATGGCACACGGCATCTGGCATCTCTTTGTTCTGGCGGGCAGTGTGAGCCACTATATTACCGTTGCCGTTTACGTCTGATCGATACCAAAACTCTCTTCTGCTTTTTGTACATTTCACGCCCTAACTTTAATCTGTGAAACAGACCGGGCATGCCCAAAAATCTATCTATTTTTTTTATTGCCGACATTGTTGGAGAACCGGGACTCAACATTCTTGAAACGATGTTCCCTCCCCTTCGGCAGAAATACAGTCCTGACTTTATCATCGCCAATGCTGAAAACTCCCACGAAGGCCGCGGATTGAACCGCGACATCGTAAAAAGACTCTACGATATTGGCGTTAATGTGATTACCGGGGGAAACCACTCCTTTGACAAGTGGAAGATCTTCTCCTACATGAAGAATGATGAGAAGTTGCTTCGCCCCATGAACTATCCCAAGGGAAATGCAGGCTATGGCTATGGCGTCTATCCGGTGGAGGGCTCAGAACTAAAGGTAGGTGTACTGAACCTGCAGGGACGAACGTTTATGCCCCAGATTGATGATCCCTTTACCACCAGCGACTGGGCTCTGGAGCGAATCAAAAAAGAGACCGATATCGTTTTTGTCGATTTTCACGCTGAGGCAACCGCTGAAAAGCTCGCCTATGCCTGGAACGTGGATGGAACCGTTTCAGCCATTGTTGGCACCCACACGCATGTGCCAACCAATGATGCGCGGATCTTTCCCAAAGGCACCGGGTACATCACCGATGCCGGAATGACCGGACCGTTTGATTCGGTAATTGGAATGGACAAGGGAACATCGATCAGAAGGTTTACACTCGGTACGCCGCAAAAATATAAGATCGCTACGGATGATAACCGGATCTGTGGGGTCTACCTTGAAGTGGATCCGGAGACCGCAAAATGCGTATCGATTGAACCGGTTATATTTCCCGATTTTCCGAACAAAACCTGAAGCTGAAATTTACCCGTAAAGAACAGATTTATGAACAGTGACATTGTACTTCGCTGCAGCGACCTCAAAAAAAGCTTTCCCTCCAGGGCCGGTGGTGACGATCTTCAAATACTTGATGGAGTGAACCTTGAGGTTCATGGAGCGGAAATAATCTCGGTGATTGGATCGAGCGGAAGCGGAAAGAGTACCCTGCTCCACATTCTTGGCGGACTTGACCGCCCCGACAGCGGTGATGTCTTTTGGGATGGGGAATCGATCTATAAGCACTCCTCCGACCGACTGGCAGAACTTCGAAACAGAAGGGTTGGCTTTGTTTTTCAGTTCCACCATCTGCTGCCCGAGTTTACTGCATCTGAAAATGTGATGATGCCGGCACTCATTGGTGGTGAAAAACAGAGTGAGGCGGAGAAGAGAGCGGATATTTTGCTCACACGTTTCGGGATGAAAGAGAGGCTGCATCACCGTCCATCACAGCTATCCGGAGGTGAGCAGCAGCGTGTATCGATGGCTCGTGCACTGATGAACAACCCTTCGATCATACTCGCAGATGAGCCGACCGGAAATCTCGATGATCGCAATACCGAATCGATTCTGGAGCTTCTTTTTGAGCTTCGTGACATGGAAGATGTATCGATCGTTCTTATCACGCACGAAAAAGAGATCGCAGGTCGCTGCGACACACTCTACTCCCTTCAGCAGGGTACACTTGAAAAAGTGTAGCAGATACTTTTACTCTTGGTAAAAAGAGTAAACAATGATAACTTTACTGATCTATAAACAAAAAAATTTTGCCGGTTTAAGGCAGCTGTTAAATTATCATCACAAATGAGCAAAAAATTAAGAAGTGAAGATCTGGAACAGGATCTTCTGATTGAGTATTCATCACGTTTTGTACACTTCTACAATCAGAATAAAGCGGCTGTACTTGGTGGAGGTTTTGCGATTATTCTGGCGGTGGGTCTTACCATCGGTTATTTCGTCTACTCCGCACAGCAGGAGAGCGAAGCACAGGAACTGCTTGGTGTCGCTGAACAGGCGCTCTCCATGGGTAATTTTGAAGTAGCTCTCCATGGTGATGAAGCTGACTTCACTCTCGGTTTTGCTCAGATTGCTGATAACTATAGCCGAACCAGTGCAGGCAATCTTGCAACCTACTACGCAGCTGTATCTGAATATGAGCTGGGTAATTATGAGTCGGCCCTGGAATTTATCAAGCGATTCAACCCTCCTTCCGGCATTCTCGGGGTCTCTCCAATATCCCTGCACGCCATCATTCTTCTTGAACTTGAGCGATTTGAAGATGCCGCAGCGATGTTTGTGAGAGCTGCTGAGTGGGATGAAAACAGCGCTACTACTCCATACAACTATTTTGAAGCCGCACAGGCCTACCTCGAAGCCGGCAACGTTGATCGTGCCGAAAGATATGTAGACCGTATCCTGGAACGCTACAGCTCAAGCGATATCGCTTCAAGAGCTGAAAGACTGAAGGGTGAAATTGCTGTAAGGTAATTCAGCTTTTTTAAATCGATTTTATGAAGAGAATAAAGGCTCGCAGAAATGCGGGCCTTTTTTTGTTTTGTTCTCCCCACTTGGAAGGACTCACCCCCTGTCCCACTCTCTGCTCGGCCGCTCTACACGCCTGAACGGCGTGTGAACAACCTTGCATAGAGGGGGAACTTCAGAACCAAATCCATTCTTGTACTAAGATTTTTAATTCACCCAAACTTCCAACAAGGAGTTCCCCCTCTTTGCGAGTTTGCCAGTTCGCGTTCAGCGAACGAGGCAAGCGAGCAGAGAGGGGTACAGGGGGCATAAGCGCTAAATTAAAGTTACTAATGCTGAATTAGGGATTTCTGAAGATCTCACCTCCTTTCCAAAGGTGGCCTCATCTTTTGTACGCGAAGCGAAATAAGGGGTGTTTCAAATAGGTTATGGGCATTTTCCACTCTTTTTTGCATGGAATAATTTCGGTCCAACCACCCCTAGCCCCTCCTTCATAAGGAGGGCTCATTTTTTGAACGCGTAAGCGAATTCTTACATTTACGACTATTTTCTCAAAAGTTAGCGCTTATGGGTACAGGGGGTGAGTCACATCTCCCTTCTCATTCTCTCAATCCTCTCAGGATCTACACCACCCGACTGCTCGGCGATTTTGATCGCCTGCCGGCTTAAGACTCGGTATAGCTCTTTTTGGTGGGGTTGACCATTGAGCTTTTCGAGGTGGGCTTTGATTACTTCATAATCTCCCCTGGCTACGGGTCCCGAGAGAGCTTCCACGGTTCCCTTTTCAAAAATATTCTCCACCGTCTGGCGGATTAGTGATTCAAAGATTGAGATCCCTCCATCAACACCCTCATTTTCCAGTATCTCCTCTACTCCGTGCATCAGGGCAACCAGGTAGTTGGATGCCATCACAGCAGCAAGGTGTAGAGCTCGTTTTCGTTGGGGATCTACATGAACGGGGGTAGCTCCCATCTCCATGGCAAGGTTCTCAAGAGTTTTTGTAACCTCGCTGTCTCCTTCAAGCGATACGGTAATATTCTTGAACCGATCTCCTGTGTCTCCCCTTCGGAACGTCTGGATGGGGTGCATGGAAGCAACAGCAGCGCCCTTGTTGTTGAGGGTTTTCAATTCTGATGATGCAAGAGCACCGGAGCAGTGTACAACCTGGCGCCCTTTCCATTCAATATCTTTCTCGGAGAGCCTTTTTGAGATATCTGAGATCAATGAATCTGGTGTGGTAATGAAGATCATCTCACCCGCTTCATCTTCGCTATTTGGAAATGTGTGCGGACGGGAGGTTCCGGATGAATCTCTGAAAACCTCTCCACCCTGACTATTCCACACCGATTTTATGGAGGTCTTTTGTGATCTGAAAAAATCGATAAGTGCAGTGCCAAGCGCCCCGTTTCCAATGATAGTCACTGATTCAGGACGCAATTTCATGGCTACCCGAATATTGGCTGTTTCTGCATCTCCGCATAACCGGCAAGCAGATTTTTGGAGCTGCCTTTGGAGTCGTTGCCCTTAAGAAAGTTGAGCTTCAGTCCCCACTCTTTCGCTACAATTAAGCCTGAAAAAAGTGCCCCTGCTCCATTGATCGAGGATGCACCACTATTCAAATGGTTCATCAGCCCGGTCAGGTTACCCTCTTCATTCAGCTCACGAATCTGTTCAAATTCTTCGCTGTATTTGGGATCCATATCGCAGCAGAATACAATGAGCGCATTTTTGGAAGCCAGAATCTCTTCAAGCGCATACGCCAGCTCCTTGATGATGAAAGAGTTTTCATCCGTAATCTGAATACTCAGAACCGAAAAATCATCCATCGTGCACTGAAGCATCATCAGCTGATCATATAGACTTACCGATTCATCAAATGCGACGTCATCAACGAAAAAGTCATCATCCTCGTCGCAGAAATCGTTTCTCAGCCTGTCATTGGCTTCAACGGTTCCTAACGGGGTGCTGAACTCTTTGTGGGAGACCATTGGAAGTTTCTTCTCTGCATCTCCTTCGTGAGTCTCCACAATCACAACCGTGTCAAAATCATTCTTCCCTACACGGGAGTAGAGCCTGCATACATCTTCAAAATTATCGCTATCAATGTTGATTGGTGAAAAGAGAATTCTGACGGTCTCTTCTGTGGTTGAGTGCTCTTTTTTTGCCTTAGAAAGCCCTTTTAGAACCTCTTCACGGCTATATTTGCTGATATTCATAAGACGTTTTCCTGAAATACTAAATTACGGCGTTGTTATGGTAGCATATTGAGACCCAGTGATCCTCATGTCTGAAACTGCAGATGGTTGCCTCGCTGGCATCATCAAATCTGACTGAGAAAATCCCTGAATCTTTCTGTTTTATTATCACACTATTCATCGGTTTTCTTAAGCCTGTACCGATCATTTTAAGCGCAGACTCCTTAAGCGTCCAGATCCGGATAAGCTCATTCTCATTATAAAGGGCTGCACTCTCCTCTCTGTTTTTCATTCTCTCTGCCAGCCGTTCATGAACCTTACGATCTCTCTTCTCCATATCGATACCGACATTTAGCTCCTTGGAGATAGACGCTGCTATTCCGGTGTCGGTGTGTGAAAAACTGACGGAGACTTCATCCTTATCAACGAATGCTTTCGGTTTTTCATACTTCTCAGCAAAAACATCAATTTTGGGAATACCCATGTACTCATCAGCCATCGTTTTTATCAAAATGGATCCGGTGATACTGTGAGAAGTATTGACGTCACCCCCGGCTGTTTCGACACGCAGTGGTTCAAAAGCAGCATAAATGGGCTCAGGCAGGCATGGATGTAGAAGTCTGTCCGGCAAAATAGATGGATCTGTTCTCAATGTAGTCTCTGCTTCTAAAGGTATCAGTTTAGCAGGGATTTTAACAAGTTAATTATAGGATTCTACACCGCAAAAGGCATTATGAAATAGCTTTAATAAAACCCTTACTGCCCTTTCAGGATAGAGGGGAAAAGGGATCATAATCAGGCTCTGTTTTTAAGATTTTGAGGAATAAATTTTGCTCGTGTAATTTTGCCACGGAGACACGGAGAAGCACAGAGTTTTCCGTGTCTCCGTGGCAATTCAATACTGTTTAAACCCATCCCCACAGCTTCACTTCAAAAATTCATTCCCTTGTAAACTTTTCGTATTTTACCAAGCTGTTAATCTTTATACAAAAACGACTTGAAAACTACATGAATAAGGCTGAACCCTCACTTAGTGAACAGCAGCAGATCCGTCGCGAAAAACTGGATCAGCTCAAAGAGCTTGACGTTAACCCCTACCCTCACAGTTTTGATGTTACACACTACTCAACTCAGATCCTTGATAACGAGGATGAGTATGTAACCAAAACCCCGGATGACCCCTCCAAAACGAAACGGGTTTCCGTAGCGGGTCGCGTTATGACCCGACGCATCATGGGTAAAGCCTCCTTTTTTACCATTCAGGATAAAGAAGGTGTTGTTCAGGTCTATATTCGCCGGGATGATATTGGAACAGACCTCTACAACAAGGTTTTCAAGAAACTGACCGACATCGGTGATTTTGTGGGTATTAAGGGGTTTGTATTCAAAACCCGAACCGGCGAGACCACCATCCATGCAGAGGAATTTCAGTTTTTGGGCAAAACAGTTCGTCCACTTCCCACCCCAAAAGAGGTGGAGAATGAGGATGGCGAAGTTGTAACCTACGACGCTTTTTCTGACAAGGAGCTCCGTTACCGCCAGCGCTATGTTGATCTGGTTGTAAATCCTGAAGTAAAAGAGACCTTCGTAAAACGCACCAGAATGGTGCAGGCGATGCGCGAATTTATGAATGAACGCGGATACCTTGAGGTTGAAACACCCATCCTGCAGCCAATTTATGGTGGAGCCTCTGCCCGCCCTTTCAAAACCCATCACAACGCTCTCGATATCGATCTCTATCTTCGAATCGCCAATGAGCTCTATCTGAAACGATTGATCGTGGGTGGATTTGACGGCGTTTATGAGTTCTCCAAGGATTTCCGAAACGAAGGACTTTCCCGCTTTCACAATCCTGAATTCACCCAGGTTGAGCTATATGTAGCCTGGAAAGATTACAGCTGGATGATGGATTTTATGGAGCAAATGATTGAACACGTTGCCCTTACAATCCACGGCTCAACCAAAATCAAGGTAGGTGAACATGAGATCGACTTTAAGGCTCCATGGCCACGGATCCCGATGTATGAAGCGATTGAAAAGGAAACGGGACACGATCTTTCCGATAAGAGCGACGAAGAGATCCTGAAGATTGCAAAAGAGCTCCATATCGATATCGAAGATGGAATGGGCAAAGGAAAGATGATCGATGAGATCTTTGGCGACTACGTGGAGCCCAAACTGATTCAGCCCACATTTATTACCGACTACCCGATCGAGATGAGTCCACTTGCCAAAAAGCATCGCGAAAAAGAGGGGCTTGTTGAGCGCTTTGAAGCGATCTTTAACGGTAAAGAGATCGCCAATGCATTCTCAGAGCTAAATGATCCGGTTGATCAGCGAGAGCGTTTTGAGGAGCAGGCACGACTTCGGGCCGATGGTGATGATGAAGCGATGACCGTGGATGAGGATTTCCTTCGTGCCATTGAGTATGGCATGCCCCCTACTGCGGGGATTGGAATTGGCATCGACCGCCTTGCCATGATCATGACCAACTCTGAATCGATCCGGGATGTACTTTTCTTCCCTCAGATGAAACCGGAAGGCTGATCCCGATCTAAACGTCAAAAGCAGGTCGGGTAGAATCATAGCTGATATCAAATAAGATCATTCATCTTACAATCGACTCAGCAGAGTTACGTTGACTTGATCAAACAACCCAGATCATCTTTATTTTTAAACAGATAATCAACGATTAAATCCGGCACCCTTTCAACATATCTACCCGAAACCTGCATGGACAAAAGGTTGTTGAAGGCTGAACCGAACCAATTCATATGAATTTTACCTGGTACATTGCCGGACGTTACTTCAAAGGGTCTAAAAGAGAGTCCGGATTTCTCTCTTTTATAAAGATCATGGCCGTGGCCGGTGTGGCCGTTGGTTCTGCAGGCCTGCTGATCTCCCTGATGATTGTGCACGGATTTAAGTCAACAATTAATGAGAAGATTGTAGGCTTTGCCCCGCACGTTACCATTAACACCTTTATGAATGAACCGATGCATCGTGCAGACACGCTGCAGACATTTGTGGGTGAAATTCCCGGCATAGAACGCCTTCAGGCAGTTGCTGCCGGTCAGGTTATGATTCAGGCTGGTGGCGAGGTTAGCGGTACGGCAATCAAGGGTGTGCCCCATGAGGAAGGCGATGTTACCAACCTCCGGGACTACATCACCCGGGGTGAATACAACATCGGGATGACTGAAAGTGGACGACCGGGAATTATCATCGGCTCAACACTGGCGCAGATCATCGGGGCTGATGTTGGAGACCGGTTAACCGTCTACGCACTGGACGGACTCCCCTCACCCCTCAATACCCCGGAGATACGACAATTTACACTTACCGGAATTTATCAGACCGGTATTACTCGGTTTGATGACAATTTTGCCCTTACCGATATAGAACCGGTCAGGCGACTTTTTGATCTTGATGAGAGGGCCGCAACAGCTCTGGAGATCAATGTATCTGATATTGGTGACATTCGATCGGTCTATGCCAACGTCCGCGATGAGACCCGCTTTCCCTATGTGACGGATAACATCTACCAGCGCTACAGAAATATATTTGCCTGGGTTGACCTTCAGGAGGAGACGATACCCTTTGTGATCGGTGTAATGATTATCGTGGCCGCCTTTAACCTGATCGGTACCGTACTGATGATGGTGTTGGAGAGGGTTCGAGATATCGGTATTCTGAAAACAATTGGGGCAAAGAGTAAAACAATACGAAGGATATTTCTTATGGAGGGGATTTTTGTTGCCGTCAGCGGGCTGCTGATCGGCATTGGTATAGCATTGCTATTCTATTGGCTCCAGCTAAACTACCAGATCATCCCCCTGCCGGAAGAGAATTACTACATGGACACCGCTCCTGTTGAGCCTCACGGACTCGATTTTGTGATCGTGGCGGGTGTAACCATTTTTCTCTGTACGCTTGCATCGTGGCTCCCCGCCCGGATTGCGGCTAAGACCGATCCGGTAAAAGTGCTCTCCTTCGGGAAGTAGAGTAACCACAATGTTCGTAAAGGTATGCACAAAGGGCTCGAATGAGCACTTTGTGTTCATGGTGGTTTCACCCGCCCTGTAACCAGATACTGGATCTATTAAGATGTCATTCCAGTTTTAACCGCTGAGGGCGCTGCGAAGGCGCGGAGTTCGCGGAGGAATCATTCAACTAAGATACACTGCGCCCTCTGCGTATACCTCTGCGTCCGCCGCGATAAAATCGGGTTGGTAACATGATATAAGGCAGGTACAGATGTCGTTCCAGTTTTAACCACGGAGTTCGCGGAGGAATAGATAAACTAATAGACACTTCTTCCTTTGTGCATACCTTCGTGCCCGTTGTGGTTTCTATGTTTGTAAAATTTTTCCGCTTTAGGGTTCATTAAGCAGAATTTTAGTAGATTCATTACTGTTTAATATTGAAATTTATTTCAACCCTGACACAATGAGATTCAACGCATCATCCCATATCAGAACTGTTGCGGTGGCCCTTCTCATCGCCATCACTTCTCTTTTTACCACGGCTCTATCGGCTCAGCCCGTACAAAATGAGAATGCTGAGCTGGAACTGATATCTGAAAACCTGACCATTCAGCCGGGCCAAACCTTCTGGATTGGTGTACGAATGAATCTACGGGACGGATGGTATGTCTACTACCGCAATCCCGGTGATTCAGGAATGCCGCTGATGACCGAATGGATGCAGGATGAAGATTTTCAAGTGGGTGAAATTGAGTGGCCCTATCCGGTCTGGATTGATGTTGCTGCAGGACTCGCCAGTTACGGCTACTACGGCAGCGAACTCTTCATGATGGAAGCGACCGCCCCGGAGGATCTTCAGCCCGGATCGGAAGTTACCCTGCGTGCCGAAGCCGACTACCTGATCTGTGAAAAAGTCTGTATTCCCGAATATGCCGACCTTGAGCTGACTCTCAGGGTAACTGATGAAGAGCCGGAATATCATGACGCACACCTCGATCTCTTTTCCGATACCCGCTCCCGTTTACCGGTTGTGCTTCCCTATTGGGATGCCTCCGCCGAGGTAACAGACGATGGAAATACAATTTTACTGGAGCTCACTACCTCCGAGTTCGATCTCCTTGACTACTCCGAGGTGATCTACTTTGCCAATGAAGAGGGCGAGATCGAAAACGCCAATAAACCCCAATTTCGGGTCGATGGTAACAGTGTGATTATCGAGATGCAGAAATCGGGTTACAAGAGTGATGATGTTTCGCGGGTTTGGGGTCTTGTCTACAATGCAGACGGTTGGGATGAGGCCGGAAGCATCAGGGCGATTACGGTCGATATCGATCTATCCGGTGATCAATCTATAGCAGACCGGAGTTCGGAACGGGACTCTCCCATCCCTGCATCAATGTGGATGATTCTGATCTTTGCCTTTACAGGTGGACTCATTCTCAATCTGATGCCCTGTGTATTTCCAATTCTCTCAATCAAGATTATGAACTTCATGCAGATGTCGGGACACAATCCGGCAGAGGTAAAAAAGCATGGATGGGTATTTGGTCTGGGCGTACTGCTATCGTTTCTGTTTTTAGCCGGGCTTTTGCTCGGTCTGCGTGCAGCGGGTCAGGAGTTGGGTTGGGGATTTCAGCTGCAGACACCGGCTTTCATTGCATTTATGACCTTCCTGATGTTTGGGCTCGGCCTCAGCCTGATGGGCGTTTTTGAGATCGGCTCATCACTCATCAACGTTGCCGGTAAAGCCGGAAACGCTGAGGGACTTCGCGGATCATTTTTCAGCGGAGTTCTTGCCACGGTCTTAGCTACACCATGTACCGCACCGTTCATGGGTACGGCACTCGGGGTAGCGATTACACTCCCTGCTCACACGGCACTTCTGATCTTTGCCATGCTGGGCGTTGGCATGGCAGCTCCATACATTCTTCTCTCCTCCTTTCCCGCCCTCATGAAATTTCTACCGAAGCCGGGCGCCTGGATGGAGACCTTTAAACAAGCTATGGCATTTCCACTATTTGCCACCGCCATCTGGCTGATATGGGTGTTTGGTCAGCAGGCCGGTGTAGATGGGCTCACCAAGCTTTTGGTCGGACTCTTGCTGCTATCGATCGCAATCTGGATAATCAACCGCTGGAAAGCCTACAAAATTTCGAGCCGAGCACGCATATTCAGTCGGTCTGTAGCAACGCTGCTCATCGTTGGCGGATTTTTCATTGCTGCCTCCTCAGATCCGGTTTCAACCGGAAGTGAAGAAATTGCTGCTGATGGATTTGGAATCACATGGGAGCCATTCACTCAAAATGTGGTGGATCAACACAGGGCTGATGGCAAGAATATCTTCATCGACTTTACTGCCGTCTGGTGTATTACCTGCAAGGCAAATGAGCGGATTATCTTTAGCTCAGACAGAGTAAAAAACCGTTTTGAGGAGCTTGGTTTTGTGATGGTGAAAGCCGACTGGACCAATCGTAATCCTGAAATAACACGCGCTTTGGAATCTTTCGGGAGGAATGGAGTGCCTCTATATGTGATCTATAGCGGTGAACTGGATGAACCGATGGTCCTTCCTGAACTGCTTACTCCGGGCATTGTGCTCGACGCACTGGATAGAATTCCGAACCGGAGTGGTTTAACTGCGATAAATTGATTTAAAATTTTGATCATGCAGTCTGGCTTCTGAATCCCTGAACTTTTTTCAATTCCACCATCAACAAACAACACTGATCATGAAAAACAGCATCCTTCTATCCTTATTACTGATCGCCTCGATGACGATCATGAACCTGACAGGCACCGAATCGGATGATATCCGTTCAGGCGCCGTAGTAGGCGAACAAGCTCCGGACTTCTCGGTTGCTGACGCCTATGGTAATGTGCACAGCCTCTCTGATTTTGAGGGAAGTTTTGTCATTCTTGAGTGGCTTAACCACGACTGCCCTTTTGTTAGAAAGCACTATGATGGAAATAACATGCAGGAGCTTCAGGAAACCTATACGGAACAGGGAGTTATTTGGCTCTCGGTTATCTCTTCTGCCCCGGGCACACAGGGTTATCTTGAGCCAGAAGGAGCGCAGGCAATTACTGAAGAGAAAGGTGCGTCACCAACGGCAGTACTTCTTGATGTAGACGGCACTATGGGCCGCGCTTACGATGCACGGGTAACACCTCATATGTACATCATTAATCCGGATGGGATTCTTGAGTACAACGGCGCCATTGATGATCGGCCAACCGCGCGTGCCCGCGACCTTGAAGGAGCCCACAACTACGTAACCGCAGCAATGACCAGCCTGATGAACGGCGGTGAAGTTGAAGTTCGGACAAATACTCCATACGGCTGTACGGTCAAGTACGAATAATCAATTACAGGTAATAGAGCGGGTTTAACCACAACGGACACGAACGGCACTTAATTAATTCTTTGTATTCGTTGTGGTTTTACCCGCCCTATAACCAGATACTGGATAAATTAAGATTTCATTCCAGTTTTAACCGCTGAGGGCGCTGCGAAGGCGCCGAGTTCGCGGAGGAATCATTCAACTAAAATACACTGCGCCCTCTGCGTATACCTCAGCGTCCGTCGCGGTAAAATCGGGTTGGTAACATGATATAAGGCAGGTACAGATGTCGTTCCAGTTTTAACCACGGAGTTCGCGGGAATAGATAAACTAAAAGACACTTCTTCCTTTGTGCATACCTTCGTGACCGTTGTGGTTAACTAACCGCAAAGGATAGAAATCAGGAAAAGACCAGGAAAGGGACTCCCCGAGGGGTCGAGGCAGGCTTCTCGTCCCTTTTTGCCTTTGGGATAGATTTTGCGCGATCTCAAGACTCTCGACTCAAGACTCAAATCTAACATGTACCCGGGAAGGGACTCGAACCCTTAAGACATTGCTGCCATCGGATTTTGAATCCGACGCGTCTACCAATTCCGCCACCCGGGCCTGAATCAAATAGGACACAAATATACGGAGGGCAAGGTGATTTGAAAAAGGAGTTTTTCAAATTCCTGTAGTTATTTAAAGTCTGAGTTCAAGTAATAAGTGCAACACGAAAAAGTAACCCTGAGGGGCGCGCCCCTCAGGGTTTTCGGCCAAGCGTGGTATATTTAAGTTATCATGCCAAAATACAACCACCTTGACCTACAAGATCGTCATAAGATTA
>JAFIFA010000108.1 GCA_020832225.1 Balneolaceae bacterium | reverse complement strand
ATGGTTGGCATAGCATGGGCGTTTACAGGTTCAAATGACACCCCTTATAATACGAAATAACAGTAAGATAATCGATTATATTCACCGAAATAATCTACATTTTTTGAATTAAACTTGTATCCTCATTTTCTCACAGCCTCTAACAAGGAGGGGACAAAGGGGGTGTCAATGTGCATAGAAAAATCACACTAAGATGTCCACCCATGTTTTCCTTACAGTTTTATCGATGTACATGCTAAACCTAAAAAGAGAGGTTTTTTATTCCTTAATACTACATATAGAAATCAACCTTGTGCTATACACGTCTAAAACCTTCCCAAACATATTGAAAAAGTGGCCGCCTTTCACCCTCCATATTACTGAATCTAAAATTTATGCAGACTATTTAGAGTGATTTACGAGATCTTTTCAACTCTGTATTTTTAGCTATGCCTTTCCAATCCCTTCCAAAAATTAAACAAGTCTCTCTCAGCACTTCTTTTAGGACTACTTCATTAATGACCCGGGCGTTCTATTTTAATGAGTCCTTTTCCTTCATAAAACTCTTCGCCATCAAAGTTGAAGGGGTATAGATTGTAGTTTAATTTCTTTTTAGCGAGTGCAATCTCCTTTTCTGCACCCTCCATTCCCTTCCACATTACTATGGTGGTCCAGGGTTTACTCCCTAACAATCTGAGCAGATCTTTTATCTTGAAGGCGTGCTTTGTTACAATACCTGTTCCCTTCTTCAAGTCTACAAGTGATATACTTTCCGGACGAATGGATATATTGGAAAGCTTCATTTGGTCTACGATTTCACCAGTCGCCTTCATTTTTTTCTTAACGTTATCATTCAGTATCCATCTTTTTTCCGGACAACAAATGGCTAATGGAATTCCCGGAAGTCCACCACCTGAACCGGAATCGATCCACTCTTCATGCTGATCAATCAACCCGGATCTTACCGGAATCAGCGAGTGAATCACATGTTCGCGAACTGTTTCACGTGAAACACTACGGCTCACAAGATTGATTTTTTCATTCCAGTCGAGCAAGCGTTCAATATACTCCTCCAATTTATCTTCATGCTCAGCGTAGAGATCCCTGGCGTTTTTTAAAGATATGGAGTGAAATGGTGTTCTCTGAATTGAATGTTTCACGTGAAACACTACCCTTTTATGTAGACCATTAGTACAGAGAGATCGCTTGCGGATACTCCGCTAATTCTGGATGCCTGACCAATAGTTTCCGGTTTAATTTTCTGCAGCTTCTGTTTCCCTTCAGACGATAAGCTTTTAATCTTTTCGTAATCAATGCGAGTAGGAATCTCCGTGTTTTCTTGTCTGCTGAGTTCCTCCACCATTTCAAACTCCCTCTTTATGTAGCCATCATACTTAATCTGAATTTCAACCTGCTCTTTAACGTAACGATCTGAGGTAATCTCATCTACAAGGCCTTTCAATTCAGAATCGGCATTAAGCAGATCATCAAGATGGAGCTGGGGACGTGGAATTAATGTCTTCGCCTTAACCGGTTGAGAGAGTTTACTCGTACCCTTCTCTTGCAGCATAGGATCCATATTTTCAGGTCTCACTGTATAATCATTAATCAGATCATATAGACGATCAATCTCTCCTTTCTTGGATAAATATCGCTGATAACGATCTTCTGTTGCAAGACCTATACGATGGCCAAGTTCGGTTAAACGAAGATCTGCGTTATCCTGCCGGAGAAGTATACGATGCTCTGCCCGGGAGGTAAACATTCGATAAGGCTCTTCGGTGCCCTTATTGATAAGATCATCAATCAAAACACCAATATAAGCTTCAGATCTTTTCAGAATAAAGGGATCTCTCTTCTGAACGTATAATGCTGAATTTATCCCTGCAATCAATCCCTGACATGCAGCCTCTTCATACCCGGTTGTACCGTTAATTTGACCTGCAAAAAACAGACCTTCTACACGTTTTGTTTCCAGGGTACGCTTTACCTGATATGGAGGAAAATAATCATACTCAATCGCATAGCCGGGCCGAAGCATCACAGCTTTTTCAAAACCAGGAATTGTTCTCAATGCATGATACTGTACATCCTCGGGTAGCGATGTGGAGAATCCATTCAGATACATCTCATAGGTGTTCCACCCTTCCGGTTCAAGAAAGAGCTGATGCCTGTCCCTATCTTCAAAGCGATTGATTTTATCTTCAATACTTGGACAGTAACGAGGACCAATCGATTTTATACGGCCGTTAAACATCGGACTTCGATCGAAACCGGTCCTCAATGTATCATGAACTTCGTTGTTGGTGTATCCAATCCAACAAGTAAGTTGTTCATCTACACCAGGAAGATCATCTGTCATAAAAGAGAATGGACTCGGATCCTCATCACCATACTGTATTTCAAGCTGACTATAATCTATTGATCGCCCATCAATTCTTGGTGGAGTACCGGTCTTCAACCGGCCAATTTCGAAACCGAGCTTTTCAAGAGATGCAGATATTCCAATTGATGCACGTTCTCCCGATCTACCTCCTCCGTGTTGACTCTCTCCTATATGAATCAAACCATTCAGAAAAGTACCGCTTGTTAAAACAACTGATGAGGCCTTAAAACTCTGGCCCGTCTGTGTTACAACTCCGTTAACCTTATTCCCTTTCTCATCAGTAATTATGTCTACAACATTATCCTGTCTGAAATGAAGATTGGGTATTGCTTCAAGCTGCTCCCTCATCATTTGCGAATAGAGCATTCGATCGCTCTGGCAACGCGGGCTCCACATAGCGGGTCCCTTTGATCTGTTCAGCATCCTGAACTGCACACCGCTTTGGTCACTAACAATACCACTAAGTCCTCCTAAAGCATCAATCTCTCTTACCAACTGACCTTTGGCTACACCTCCCATTGCCGGATTACAAGACATCTTTGCAATAGCATCCAGATTCATCGTAATCAGTAGTGTCTTTGAACCCATCCGTGCAGAAGCAGCCGCAGCTTCACTTCCCGCATGACCGGCACCCACAACAATTACATCATATGTGGGATATAATGTTTCCATAAACTTTTGTTTTTATTAATTTTATAGAATTATCTAAAATAATTGACAGATCTTAAAAATAACCTTTTATTTTCAATTACTAAATGGTTCATTTTTAATGAAATGGGTCACCATAACGTCTGTCAGGATAACATCTTATTTAACTCTATGTGGTTCAAAAAGAAAGAAGAGAAAACAGAAGAAGATCATCTCTTCACCAAATCATGGATGGACAAATGGGAGGAGAATCTGAATGAAAGTCACGATTTCAAGAAAAAAGCCGTTAAATGGAATGAACGTATTATTCTAAAGGCTACGCCTGTATCGGGTCCTTTTGAGGAACTTGATGCTACAGGTATCTGGATCAACATACAGTATGGTAAATGTGTTGAAATGAGATATGCCACCACAGAAGATGAACCCGTGGCTGATGTTATCATCTCAGCGGATCTGCATACATGGTCTGAGATCATTCACAGAAAGAAAGATCCCACCATGTATATCATGAAGAAGAGAATCAAACTTGAGAAAGGGAGTCTTGTTATGCTCTCTACCAAGAAAAAGGCTGTCATATCTCTGATTGAACAGGCACCATCATCAGAATCGTATCTACCTGAAAAAGTGGTTAACCTTTCAGAGAAGCTATATGATAAGAAGGATCAGAAAAGAGAGTATAAGACTACCGGTAAGGGACTCGATTTTGATTCATTCCCAATGCAGCTTTTTCAAAAGGCTAAAAAGTATGGTATATGGAACCCAGCTGATATTTCATTTGAACAGGACAAAGCAGATTGGAATCAACTGGATGATGAGGAGAAGAATATCATTCTACAT
This sequence comes from Balneolaceae bacterium, assembly GCA_020832225.1. Taxonomy (GTDB): domain Bacteria; phylum Bacteroidota; class Rhodothermia; order Balneolales; family Balneolaceae; genus Rhodohalobacter. The sequence continues at coordinate 19,581 of JAFIFA010000108.1, read as the reverse complement.
CTATCCTCTCTATTTCTTGCAGGTGAAGAGGCCGTTACTCTCGATTTGATTCCTCTCATTCGTGTAGTGGCTTTAGAGAAAAGAATTGAGGAGGAGATCTTTCTCACCTCCTTTTTATGGGAAGAAGCAAAACACACTGAATTTTTTTCAATATGTATGAAGGAGATATTTCAGTCCCCTTCCGATCTCGATAAATATCATGGCCCCTTTTACAGAACTCTCTTTTATCAAAAACTACCGCATGCACTTAACGCGTTGGAACTTGATGCTTCACCAACAGCTCAGTTAAAAGCCGCCGGAACCTATAATATCATTGTTGAAGGTACTCTTGCCGAGACTGGCTACGCTGCATTTGAAAAGATGCTCAGAGAAAATTCAATTATGCCAGGAATTCAGGAAGGAATAGGTAAGTTGAAACAGGACGAATCCAGACATATAGCTTATGGACTCTTTTTAATAAATCGCCTACTTAAAGAACATCCGGATGAGAGGTATCATTTTGAAAATGAACTTGAGGAACTACTTAACGATGCAACCAATATCATTTTTGAAATTTTCCAACCTTACGATCAAGTCCCATTTGGGCTGGATCAGGAGTGGTTTTTGAACTACGCTATCAAACAATTTCAGCACAGAATGAATCGTATCACTTTCTAAACAGATCTGCCCAGACCAACAAATTTTCACCGCATGTCAATAAAGCTACCATTTCTCATTGCCCTATTTCTGTCTATCCCCTTCGTATCATCAGCTCAAAATTCACTGTATCAGACCAGCGGTGAGGTAAAAACTGAATGGGCAGGTAAATCACAATCAGAACTTCTGAAAACACCTGTTGATATAGACCGACGTGTCCTTCATGAAATCAGAAGCGGAGATATTGAGGAGTTTCAAATAGAGACACCGGATGGAGAACTATACACTGTTTCTGTTAAACGGGTAATTGACCATATCAAAGGAAACTGGTCCGTGACCGGCGATATCAATAAAGACTGGCGCAACCATTTTATTCTGTCCTACTCAGACGGTTCTATATATGTGGAGTTCAAAAACCATGATAATGGTACACTACATCGTATCAACTTCTCTTCTGATCAAAACAGACATCATCTTCATAAATTGAATCCTGATGAGCGGGATGAGCTTAGCTGTGGTTTGGATGATCATGACCACCTTACGGTAGAAAACGGTCTACAAAAAAACTACTACCCATCACCAGATCAGACAGATGAGACAACCGTTATCGATGTGATGATTGTCTATACACCGGCAGCAGCCAATTGGGCGATGTTAAATCAGGGAGGAATTGATAATATTATCAGCCAGTCGATGGCCGTTGCACAGAATACAGTTGATAACTCAGAATTAAATATGGAGTTCAGGTTGGTACACTCTGCTCAGGTGAACTACAATGAAAGTGGAGACTCATTTACGGATCTGTATAGACTTACTACCTCACCCACCTATCTCCCAAGAGGTAGCGAATACAGCGGATATATGGATGAGGTACATGAATGGCGCGATGAATTTAATGCTGACCTGGTGGCGCTCTTTCCCCTCGCCGATGATGTGGGTGGACTTGGCTGGCTACTCAGAAGTGAAAATGGAGACTCTCGTCTTGGCTTTTCATTAACCAGGGTTCAACAAGCAGCAGGAACAACCCACGTCCACGAAATGGGTCACAATATGGGAAAAGCTCACAGCCGAAATCAAAACAGATCAGCCGCGGGTATTGATGGAGGGCTTTTTGAGTATTCTACAGGTTGGCGATGGACGGGCCAAAATGGCGCTGGTTACGCTTCAGTTATGACGTATAACGAAGGTGACCAGAGCGTACAGATCTTCTCCAACCCTGATGTTTTTGTTCAGGGAGTTCCAACAGGTTCATACGTTGGCGACTTTGCACCGGCTGATAACTCAAGAAGTATGAGAAACATTAAACAGGTTGTCTCTTCCTACAGATTTGAACGTAATGTACCGGTAGTTTCTACAGATTCTGTATTCAATATTACTGCTGGAAGAGCAGCAGGATTAATATCACTCATTGATGAAAATGAGAGTGATGTGAGCGAAGCCGGTATATGCTGGTCTACAACCCAAAATCCAGGCCGAAATGATGATTGTTACTCTGTAAATAATCCGCAAGTTGGTGAAATATCGGTTAATCTTGAAAATTTGTCCGGAAACCGTACCTACCACGCAAGGGCATTTGCAGAGAACAGTGACGGAACCGGCTTTGGAGAGAGTGTAGAGTTCAGAACAGAGGATATAAGTGCAAACCAGTCGCGGGTAGTTGCAAGCAGAAACAGGGTGCTCGCCACAGGTCTTCAGCATAGCTCTATAGAGGTTACTGTTCTTAATAGCAGTGGCAATCCGGTTGAAGATGCTCTGGTCTATCTGAACCAAACAGGTGGTGAATCAGATATCTATCCGGATACAGTACGTACAGACGAAAATGGACGGGCAGATTTTAGTGTAACAGGTGAAAATGAGGCTGAAATTGAGTATCAGCCCGTTGCCGAGGATTTACCAATCAATCAAACAACCACGGTTGAATTTCTTTATAGTGATGAAATCGTCAAGCTGGGTAACAACTTCCCTAATCCATTCAGTAGTAATACGTTCATTCCGATCGTTGTAGAAGAACCCGGACGTGTCACAATCGAGATCTTTAATTCACTCGGTTCAAAAGTGAAGACCCTTCTTGATGAGCAGAAAGGCATCGGTTACTATGAAATACCGTTTCAGTCCGGTTCCCTGGCAAGCGGACTCTACTTCTATCGCTATACTACAGATAGAGTGATGGAGAATGAAAAGATGATCCTGGTCAGATAGATCAAATTTAGTTTCTGACCAGTTCCAAAAGTTCAGCAGGCGTTTCAATCTCCATTCGAAGCAGGATTGACGCATGGGTTTTACCCTGAGCATCAAGCTTGAGTGATACAGTACCACCGCCGCCCAAACTCTCATTGAGCATGAAGTTCAGGGCACCGATATTATCAAGTTCATATCGCTCAACGTCACCCTTACAGATATCTTTCATGTACTCTTTCACACGTTCAGCTGTAAGTACCTCTTTCAGAAAGGGGTAAATTTTTTCATGCCGTGCGATGATACCTACATTGCTACCATTCCCTTTGTCGCCACTTCTTCCGTGTGCAAGTTCGATTAGCTTAACTTTTTTCATCTATTCTCTGTTTTAGAATCCAATACTTTTTGTTCAATATAATAGATAAGTGGCTGAACTTAAACCACTTCTCCGATCACAATAATCTCTTCACCCATCTCCTTCGCTATCTTCTCAACGTTCTCAACTACACTCTTGCTAACAACTACAATGAGCCCAATTCCCAGGTTAAAGGTAGCTCTCATATCATCTTCCGGAACGTTACCTGTCTTTTGAATCAGATTAAAAATGTGAGGTCTATTCCAGGAGTCCCAATTCACTGAGATATTCAACCCATCAGGTAGAATACGTTTTGTATTCCCTTCAATACCGCCTCCGGTTATATGAGAAAACCCATTTACTCCTTTCACTTCTTTGAGTTGAGTGATATGGGGAAGATAGGATCTGTGAATTTGAAGTAGCTCATCTCCAATTGTGCCTTTCAGACCTTCAACTGTATCATTTACATCATATTTACTAAAAAGAACCTTCCTGGCCAAAGAGTATCCGTTTGTGTGAAGTCCGCTGCTTTTAAAACCAATCAACTGATCGCCCTTCTGAATGGAATTACCCGTAATCAACTTTTCACGGTCAACCACACCAACTACAGTTCCAGCAAGATCAAATTCTCCCTTATCATAGATGTCGGGCATTTCAGCGGTTTCACCACCAATAAGGGCAACGCCATTCTCCTTGCATGCAATTGAGAAACCTTTAATTACATTATAACCGACCGACTGTTCAAGTTTACCGGTAGAGAAGTAATCCAGAAAAAAGAGAGGCTGTGCACCACAAACAGCGATGTCATTAACACAGTGGTTCACCAGATCCTGACCAACCGTATCATATTTTTCCGATTTAAATGCGACAATTAGTTTGGTGCCAACGCCATCAACGCTGCTAACCAAAACAGGTTCTTTCATACTTGAAAAATCAGCAGAGAAAAGCCCTCCAAACCCACCGATATTTGATAAAACATTGGCGTTGTGCGTCTCTTTTACAACATCCTTAATTGAGTTTACAAGCTCCTCACCAGCCTTTATATCTACTCCGGAATCTTTATAGGTAAATTTTTTATCTGACACGTATCTATACGGGTTATTTGAATAAGTAAGAGGTCCAATATTTTGAATCAATCCATGATTCAGATGAACTGTTCAAAATATAAAAAGAATGAGGTTCACCATTTCAGATAAATCTGAAAGGTTATCCACAGGTATAGACGAAATAAATTAGATTAATATTTTTGTAGTATAGTAGTAGAAGGGTGTTGATATGTGCATAACATTTTTATCCTCATTAGCCACAGCTTCAAAACCCGATTGTGGGAAACTTTGTGAATAACTTAGTGAGTGAAATCAATAATTTAGGTTATCGTGAAAAGAGCTATCCACATTTACCATAATTTGTACCTGTAAAGAGACTCTGGGATGTAAACATGAAAAGTTATTCTTTTGAATTGTTGAAAAGTGGGTTCTGTTGTGGATTGATGTGGAGAAAGAGAGTGGTTTTGATTGAATTTGAATTCTCCACATCTTTAGCACCGTTTATCCACAAAATTGTTCACATATGAGATTAGTCATTCAGCGCGTCAAAAGAGCATCGGTCACTATTAATGGTGAGTTATCTGGGAAGATAGATCACGGTTTACTGGTACTGGCTGGTATCCATTCCGAAGATAGTGAGAAGACAGTAGATTGGTGCTGCAGGAAGATATCAAAGCTCAGAATTTTTGAGGATGACCAGGGAAAAATGAACCGATCTGTTATGGATGTGGGGGGTGGGATTTTAATTGTATCTCAGTTTACTCTATATGGTGATGCCCGAAAAGGAACAAGACCAAGCTTTATTGAAGCTGCCAGGCCGGAACAAGCTATTCCTCTCTACAACTATATGCTTACAAAAATGGAGTCGATCCATAATGGTGCCGTTGAGTCGGGAGAATTCGGTGCCATGATGGATGTGGAGCTGGTAAATGATGGCCCCGTTACATTAATTGTGGAGAAGTAGATGGCCGTTTTTTTCCTGTTTGTTGATGGGATCGGTGTGGGTGATCAGTCGCACCATAATCCGCTGGCATCTGATAAATACTCCGTTTTTTCAACGTTTACCGGAAATAAAGGACTGCACCGAAATTGTATACCGAAGCAGAATGACCGATATCTATGGAAGCCGGTTGATGCCAATCTGGGTGTAAAGGGACTGCCACAGAGCGGAACGGGTCAGGTATCCCTTTTCACAGGAGAGAACGCCTCAAAACTGATTGGAAAGCATTTTGGTCCCTATCCTTACTCCAAAACGAAACCGCTTATTGAAGAGAGAAGTCTATTTATAAAAGCTCAGCAATTAGGTTTTAAACCTCATTTTCTGAATGCATATCCGGATATCTTTTTCAAACGATCAGAGAAGAGAGACCGGTGGACCTGCACAACCTTAATGGCGAAGTCAGCCGGTTTGAAACTCAATGGAGAGAGTGAGCTGATCAGTGGTGATGCGGTAACGGCAGAGATCATTCAGAATGCATGGCGTGAAATGCTTGGACTGAATGTGCCCGAGATAACCCCTGAAACAGCAGCTGAGAGAGTGTTAAAGAGTCTGGATCGGTATGATCTGGTACTGTTTGAGTATTATCTGACGGACAAGGCTGGACATGAGATGAATCATCAAAAATCGGCAACTGTTCTTACGATTTTAAACTCATTTATGGACGTGATACTTAAGGGAATGAAACCGGATGATACTTTTGTATTGTGCAGCGACCATGGAAATATTGAGAATCTGAGCGTTAAAACCCACACCAGAAATCCGGTTCCCCTAATGGTATTTGGGGATACAGAGCCATTTCGAAGTGCAGAAAGTATTTTGGATGTGACGCCGGGTATTGTTGAGTGCCTTGTGAGAGGGAGAGGTGAGACGTGAGAAGGAAGACGTGAGACGCTTTGCGCATAGCGCTAAGCGTTTTGGGTTGGTAATCTAAGTCATAAACAACGCTGCGTATCCCGCGCCTCCTCAGCGACCTCTGCGTTTAAAAAAAGGTTATAATATCTATATCGACCCCTTCTACTAAGCTCTTGGTTTGATTTTTAGATCGGAATATATGACCGCTGAGAACGTAGCAAAGGCGCAGCGGACGCTGGGGGATGATACTTTTCATAAAAAACGCTGTGTCCTTTGTACCTACTTTGTGACTTTTGTGGTTAAAAAAAAGCCACTACCCAAGTAACTGAGCAGTGGCTTAAATCTGTAAGTCGTTAAACTTAGTAAAGAGAAGCTATGATACGATCGAAAATTTCGTCGATCGATCCGACGCCATCGATAGCCTTAACTGCACCTTTCTCCTGGTAGTAGTTAAGAACCGGTTCAGTCTCTTCCCGGTAGACATTCAGTCTTGTTTTAACCTTGGCGGGTGTATCGTCGCTTCTGCCTTCACCCCGGCTTAGAATACGGTTAACCAGCTCTTCCTCAGGAACATCGAGAGTTACAAAGGCGTTAACCCGATCGTTCTTTTTTTCAAGATAGCTGTCGAGTGCTTCTGCTTGCTGAACGGTTCGTGGAAATCCGTCGAGCACCACTCCATCTTTGTAAGCATCTTTATCCAGTTCATCAGCAACAAGCTCAACAACCGTTTCGTCCGGAACCAGCTGTCCCGAATCAAGAATCGATTTAACCTTTTTGCCAAGAGCTGTTTCGTTCTTGATGTTCTCCCTGAAGATATTGCCGGTAGAGAGATGCGGAATATTGAAATGGCTGGAGAGTTTTTCAGCCTGTGTACCTTTACCTGCCCCCGGAGGGCCGAATAGAATGATATTCATAGATCTATGTAGTTCGTTGTTTAAAACTGAGACAGCATTCCGGAGCCGAACGTAGTTCATAAACGGAACAGGATTTCGGACGGGTGCGTACCACTATCCTACTGTCTGAGGCAATCTGGGCATATTCCAAAAAAAAGGCGATGCCGTCAATGCATCGCCTGAATATAGTCTACTACTTCGCATTTCTGTTGACTGAGGAATCCTTCTCACGGATTCTGGCAGCCTTACCGCGTCTTTCACGCAGATAGAAGAGCTTGGAACGTCTTACGCGTCCTCGTTTTTTAACTTCGATCATCGCGATAAACGGAGAGTAGAGCGGGAAAATTCGTTCAACACCAACACTTCCGGACATCTTACGTACGATAAATGTTTTATTCGCACCACTGCCACGTTCGTTGATCACAACGCCCTGGTATTGCTGAATTCGCTCTTTGTCCCCTTCACGAACACGGTAGTGCACGTTCACGGTATCACCGGCTGTAAATTCCGGGATATCGTCTCGTACAACAGTCTGCTCTACAAGTTTAAGTTTGTCCATGGTATTGTCCTCGTTACTGGGCTTTAGTTTTTCTTTTTAAAATTTTCGTATAAATCGGGTCGTCTTTGTTTGGTGCGCTCCTCCGATTTCATGGAGCGCCACTCTTCAATTTTTTTATGATCGCCTGACATTAATACATCCGGAACTTTCAATCCTCTGAAGTTTGCAGGTCGCGTATATACCGGGCCCTCCAGAAGGTCGTTCTGAAAGGAGTCGGTAAGAGCGCTCTCTGCATCACCAAGCACGCCCGGCAGTAACCGCACAAGGGCATCTGTAATGACAAGTGCCGGCAGTTCACCGCCCGAAAGTACCACATCACCGATGGAGAACTCTCCGGTAATCAGCTCATCTCTCACCCGTTGGTCCACACCTTTGTAGTGTCCGCAAAGAATGATGATGTTTCCTTTCATCGAGAGCTGATTGGCGTGCTTCTGTTTAAACTTTTCGCCATCCGGTGCAGTAAAGAGGATTTCGTCATACTCCCTCTCCTGCTGCAGCTTTTCAACGCATGAGAAAATCGGCTGTGCCGTGAGCACCATACCGGCTCCGCCACCATAGGGGTAGTCATCGATTTTCCGATGTTTATCCTCGGTGTGGTCGCGCAGATCATGAATCACAATCTCGGCCAATTCTTTCTCCCTCGCCCGTCCCACAATACTGTGTTCAAGCGGACTTTTAAGGAGATCCGGTACAGCCGATATAAGGTCGATTCGAATCATGTGATTTCAGTCGGTAAAGTGATCAAGGTTTTTGCAGTGAATGGCTGAATTTCCATCATCCACTCGGTCCACATACTCATTTACAAAGGGTATAAGCAGCGTGGTGTGTGCATATTTCACTTCCAGTATGGGGTGAGCCGGATTTGCCATCACGTCCAGAACCTCTCCGATCTCTTCACCATCTTCAAAAACGGTGTAGCCGGTATAGTCGGTTTCATTTTCGGAGGTTTGTTCCGGAATGTCACCGATCTCATCACGAGTTGTGAAGAGGGCTTTGTTCATGGCAGCTTCAGCAGCTTCCCTGTCTGCGATCATATCAAATTTTACAAAGAACGTCTGACTGTTACTCTTCTCCGAAATCCTGAACTCTTCGAGTCGGGCCGGGATCAGATCGGCTCTCTCATTTCTCATATAGAAGATGGAGAGCCGTTCAAACAGATCAGCAGTAAATAATTCATTGGGATTAAAACGGACGGCGCCTTCCAGTCCGTGTGGCCGCCCAATACGGCCTATCTCAACAAACCGGTTGTCAGCATTTGGCTTCATACCGGTCACAATCTGGCTTATTCAGCTTGCTTGGATTCCCAGGCTCTCTGCACAGTAACACGATCTTCTTCTTCAGGAACAAATCCTTTCAGATCTTCAACAGATGTGTTTTTGATATGCTCGATTGCCTCGTTGGCATTCATATCGGTTGAAAGCTGAGCAACAGCCTCTTCCTTCTTCTCCTCTTTTTCAGGAGCTTTTTCTTCTGCCTTGGGCTCTTCTTTCTTCTCAGCCTTTGGTTCTTCCTTCGCTTCAGCTTCAGGCTCTGCTTCTTTTTTCTCTTCGGCAGGTTCTTCCGCTTTGGCTTCTTCTTTGGCCGGCTCTTCCGCTTTGGCCTCTTCCTTGGCAGGTGCTTCTTCTTTCACCTCTTCGGCTTCAGCTGTTTCAGCTTTAGCTTCTGTTTTCTTCTCTTCTGCAGGAGCTTCAGTCTCTTCAGAAACTTCGGCTTCAGCCTTCTCGGCAGCTTCTGCCTCGGCTTTCGCTTTTGCTTCTTCTTCTTTTTTCTTCTCGAGCTCCTTGGCTGCGGCTGCTGCTTTCTCTTCAAGCTGCTTTTTGTACGCCTGCTCTTCGGCTTTCAGCTGTTCTTTCTGTCGGGCCTTGCGGCTTACACTATCTTCGCCTTCACGATCAGCACGTGCCTGTCTCCACTCTTCAAGAGCAGCTTCAATCTCTTCTTCATCCTTGCCCCAACGCATCAGGTGCATTTTGTAGAGGATACCCTCTTTTTTGAGGATGTTGCGAACCGTTGTGCTAGGCTGTGCACCGATTTTGAGCCAGTGAATTACTCGTTCTTCGTCGTAAGTGAGTTTTTTATCTTCGCTCACGTTATCGAATCGGCCGAGGCGTTCAATGATGCGCCCGTCGCGCGGTGAACGGCTGTCGGCTACCACGATGTGGTAAAAAGGCCTCTTCTTTCGTCCTTTTCGCTGTAGTCTTAGTTTAATCAATGATGTACTCCTGTAGTGGTTTGTTGTGTTAAAATGTTACCGCCGACCAAAAGGAAGGTTCTTGAGCCCTTCCATGGCACGGCCAACTTTGTTCATTTTGGACATCGTCTTCATCATCTTCTTCATCTGTTCAAACTGCTTGATCAGTTCATTGATCTCGCGAACAGAGGTGCCGGAACCTTTGGCAATGCGACGGCGACGACTTCCATTTAATAGTGAGGGATCGTGACGCTCTTCCGGCGTCATCGAATTGATAATTGCTTCAATCGGACTGAAAGAGTCTTCATCAAAATCTGCATCCTTCAATGCTTTATCTGCACCGGGAATCATACCAACCAGGTCGGTTACGTTCCCCATCTTTTTGATCTTCTGTATCTGATCATAGAAATCAACCAGATCAAACTTATCTGACTTGATCTTCTTCTGGAGATCCTTGGCTTGCTGCTCATCAAACTCTTGCTGAGCTTTTTCAACCAGGGATACCACATCTCCCATACCAAGAATCCGCTGAGCAAGCCGGTCCGGATAGAAAGGAGAAAGAGCATCGAGTTTTTCACCGGTGCTCACAAACTTGATCGGTTTTTCAACAACCGACCGGATGGAGAGAGCACCACCACCACGGGTGTCTCCGTCCATCTTAGAAAGTACCACACCATCAAAGTTGATGGTGTCATTAAAAGCTTTTGCTGTGTTGACGGCATCCTGTCCGGTCATGGCATCAACAACAAAGAGAATCTCATCGGGGTTAACCGCTTTTTTGATCTCGGCCACCTCATTCATCATCTGCTCATCCACATGCATACGGCCTGCGGTGTCAATAATTACCGTATCGAGAGCAAGGCTTTTTGCCATAGAAACGGCCTCTTTGGCAACACGGACAGCATCTTTCTGTTGGATGGAGTAGACAGGCACATCAATCTCTGCAGCGAGGGTCTTGAGCTGATTGATGGCAGCCGGACGATAGACGTCGGCCGCGGCAAGAATAGGGTTACGGTTATTCTCTTTTTTGAGGTAGCGGGCCAGTTTTCCGGTGAAAGTGGTTTTTCCGGAGCCCTGAAGTCCTGCAATAAGAATAACGGTGGGCGGTGTATTGGCAACGGCGATATCAGATCGGGTCTCTCCGAGTAGTTTCACCATCTCATCATAGACAATCTTGGTGAACTGTTGACCCGGATTCACACTCGTGAGAACGTCGGAACCCATCACTCTCTCTTTGATATCGTTGGTAAACTGTCGGGCAACATCAAGGTTTACATCGGCGTCAAGAAGGGCCCTGCGGATCTCCCTTACGGTCTCAGCGATGTTGACATCAGTAATTTTCGCCTGACCCTTTAGGGTCTGAACGGCTGATTCTATTTTAGAAGACAAATCTTCAAACATTACACAGACGTTTAAATATGAATAAGTATGTAGTACCGCAGGGTGCTATCGCACGAAGCATAGTCTTAAAAGGTAAGGACAGTCTGAATGGTTATCAACATAAATGTGGATAATTTTTATCAATTGTGTTACAGATACCTGAAAAGGCTATTTCGATGTGAGAGTTGAAGGTGTTATTTTCCTGAAGAAATTGAGCTAAACGTTAACCAACGATACTATTTATATGTCTGATGAAAAAGGGTTTGGATTACTGAAAGGAAAAAAAGGAATCATTTTTGGCGCTCTTGATGATAGAAGCATTGCCTGGAGAATTGCCCTTGCCTGTAAGCGTGAGGGAGCGGAATTTGTTCTCTCCAATGCCCCTATTGCCCTCCGCTTGGGCACACTCGACGCACTTTCTGAAGCAACAAATGCCCCGGTTATTGCATGCGATGTGAGCAATGATGACGAGGTGGAAGAACTGATGAATAATACCAAGGAACATCTTGGTGGTGTAGACTTCATTCTGCACGCGATTGGTATGTCGCCTAATATTCGCAAAAAGAAAGAGTACTCCGATCTGAACTACAACTGGTATCAGCAGACTCTCGATATCTCGGCAGTATCGCTCCACCGCGTTTTGAAGCACGCCGAAAAAACAGGAGTTATCAACGATAACGCTAGCGTGGTTGCTCTCTCGTACATCGGTGCTCAGAGAATCTTCTCCAAGTACTCCGACATGAACGATGCAAAAGCACTTCTCGAGAGCATTGCAAGAAATTACGGAAGCCGATTGGCAAAACGGGGAATTCGGGTCAATACAGTATCTCAGGCTCCAACCAAAACGTCGGCCGGTACCGGAATCAAAGGGTTTGACAGCATGTACACCTTTGCTGATAAAATTGCACCGCTCGGAAACCCGAGCGCAGATGAGTGCGCCGATTACTGCATCACCCTCTTCTCAGATCTTACCCGAAAAGTTACCATGCAGAACCTCTATCATGATGGTGGTTTTGTAACATCAGGTATATCTGAAGAGATGATTGATGGCCTCGTGAAGCTCTATGCAGACGAGGAGTAAATTGTAAGTAACTATATTTCATTTCACTGACCCCGGGATTCACATTGGTTGAAGCCCGGGAATGGTGAACCAAATAAGATCAACCATCACACCAGGCAGCTAGCGGATGGCTCATAAAATTTTTGGTATCGATCCCGGTTCACGCACCACAGGTTACGCACTCCTGATTGAGGAGAACGGCTCATACCGTGCCGAGGTTTGCGATGTGATCCGGATGGATAAGATGGACGATCACAATGAGCGTCTCCAATTCATTTTTGATGAGATCAGCAAACTGGTGAAGGAGCATAAGCCGGATCAGTGTGCCGTGGAGACCCCCGTTTATGGGGTTGATCCGCTCGCTATGTTGAAACTTGGGCGCGCTCAGGCGGCAGCAATTCTGGCCATTACCAATCTGGGTGTTCCCGTATCCGAATACTACCCGAAAGCTGTAAAGAAGGCGATTACCGGAAATGGAAACGCCAGCAAGAAGCAGGTGGCCTTCATGCTGGACCGCATGATGAAGCTCCCCGATCATAAACTATCGGACGACGCCACCGATGCCCTGGCTGTGGCTTGGTGCCATCATACCAAAACCGGTAAGATTGCGGGAGCATCATCACCCCAAAAAATGCATCAGAATAACAGTAAATCCGGCTGGGCCTCCTTTGTGGCAAACAATCCGGACAGGGTGAAAAAGCATTGAGGTGTAATGATTTTTGGTTGAGGGTGCTTAAGAAGCAAAGCATGAAAATCCCCCCTAACAAGGGGGGACAGAGGGGGGTGTTCAGGCCTATTTGATTGCACGAGTTCGCTTCGCCTCTAGAAGATACTCTCTTTTTAGGGGGGATTATTCCACTATGCGCTTTGCGCCACGCCAAAACCAATTTAAAAACGTTGGCACACAGACTCTCAGCCAGCCAACACAATCCAAACTTTGAAACATCAGGCTACCTGCAGCAATGATTGCATTTCTGAACGGTATATTACACAGTAAGAATCAGGATGAGTTAATCGTTAATACCGGAGGAGTAGGATACCGTGTGGAGATCTCTGCACAAACGTTCGAAACACTCCCTGATAAGGGAAAAGAGGTTCATATTCTGATCTATCACCATATTACGGACAGTGATCAGAGACTCTTCGGCTTTGCCACATCAAAAGAGAAGAACCTTTTTGAGAGGCTGATCACGGTAAAAGGAATTGGTCCCAAGCTTGGGCTCACTATCCTGTCGGGGCTCCCTGCAGCCACCCTTATGGAGGCTATTGTGACGCAGGATACCGCTGCCCTCTCAAGAATCTCGGGAATTGGAAAGAAAACGGCAGAGCGGATGGTTCTGGAGCTGAAAGATAAACTGTTTGATGAGTCACAGCCCTCCGTGGCAACCGGCAGTATGGAACAGAGGTCGAGCCGTGAAGAGGCGATCTCTGCGCTTGAGGCGCTCGGTTTTCGGAAAAAGGATGCAGAGAACGCAGTGGTTCAAATCACCTCCAAAGAGCCAAAACTATCGGTCTCTGAGCTGGTAAAAAAAGCATTGACAGACATGAAGAGGTAATAATTTCTTAATAACTACTTGTTATCATAAGGAAGGTAAATGCTGCAGACGCATTAAAATCTGAAATTAACCCGTATTTGATTTGTCGAAACAGACCATATTAGTCGTTGATGATGAACAAGACCTTCTGGACCTGATTGAGTATAACCTCAAAAAAGAGGGTTTCAATGTGTTGAAGGCCGAAAATGGCCAGGAGGGCATTAAAATTGCCCGGGAGCAAAAACCAAATCTGGTTCTGCTCGATATAATGATGCCCAAGATGGATGGAATTGAAGCGTGTGAAGTGATGCGCAAGGATTCTGCCTTAAAGCATATCCCAATTATCTTTCTAACAGCCCGCAGTGATGAAAAAACAGAGGTTGAAGGTCTTGACAAGGGCGCAGACGATTTCATCACTAAACCGATCAGTACCACGAAACTGATCTCCAGAATTAAAGCAGTTCTACGTCGCTTCGACGGAACCGAAGAGGAAGTTCAGAAACTTGAAGTTCACGATCTTCAGATCGATAAGGATCGGTACATTGTGGTAAGGGGCGAAGAGGAGTTTCAGCTGCCTCGCAAGGAGTTTGAACTGCTCTACTACCTCGCAAGCCGAAAAGGAATCGTGAGAGATCGACAGACCCTCCTTAATAGGGTTTGGGGCGACAATATCTATGTTGTAGACCGTACCGTGGATGTACATGTGAGAAAAATCCGGGAAAAACTCGGAGATCACTATATTGAGACGATCAAAGGGGTGGGATACCGCTTCAAAGAATAACGATTCGGATACGGTTCATTGAACAAACGACTCTTTTCGGCCATTTCGCTTCGAATGGCAGGCATAACTGCATTTTTGGGATCGGCACTTCTGTTCCTGATCTGTTATCTGCTGATGGAGTTTTCCCGGTTTGAACTGATTGTGATAACCACATCTGTATTCATCATCACGTTCATGACGGTCTATCTGGTTAGTGCAGCCCTTCACACCAAACGCCTTCGTGAAATCAACCAGATTGTTAAGAACATCTCAAAAAAGGAGTTTGGTGAGTATGAACAGAACCGCGAAATCATGCGGGACGAACTGGACTACCTCCTGTTACAGGTGATCAGGGCAAGTAACCTGGTGGAGAAAGAGCTGATCCGGCTCAATAAAATTGAGAACTACCGAAAGGAATTTATCGGCGATATTTCCCACGAATTGAAAACACCCATTTTTGCCATTCAGGGGTTTATAGAGACACTTCTTAATGGTGCCGTTCACGATGATGAGGTTAATGAACTCTTTCTGAAAAAAGCGATGCGAAATGTGAACCGCCTCATCTACCTCACTAAAGACCTTATGGAGATATCGAAGCTTGAGACAGGTGAACTTAAGTCGAACATACAGGAGATCTATCTGAGGGATGTGATTCTGGACGTGGTTGAAGGGCTGCAGTATAAAGCACAGAAAGAGAATGTGGAGATCATTGTGGAGCCGTTTGACAAAAACCTTCAGGTTCGCGCCGATCGTAATCAGATACGTCAGGTACTGGTTAACCTGATTGAAAATGCGGTAAAGTATAACCGAAAGAACGGTAAGGTTGAGATCGGTCTTCGCCCCCACCCCAAATTGAAGGATAAGGTGGAACTGACCATCAGGGATACCGGGATTGGAATCGATCAAAGCGACATCAAGAGGGTAACCGAGCGATTCTATCGTGTAGATAAATCGCGGTCGAGGGAAAAGGGCGGAACCGGACTGGGACTGTCGATTGTGAAGCATATCATTGAAGCCCACGGCGAAGAGCTGAAAATAAAAAGCAAGGTTGATGAAGGTTCGGAGTTCCGTATTTCGCTCACTAAGGTGAGTCACGTTTCGGTTTAAGGTTCGATTCGATACCTTCTACCCTAACCAATAGAACCCCAACATCAGCAACTATCCATGAATGCAGCCGTGATAATGGCCGGCGGGTCAGGCACCCGTTTCTGGCCCAAAAGCACAAAATCATATCCCAAGCAATTTCAAAGACTGTTTGGTGAAAAAACGATGCTTCAGGAGACCGCAGATCGCCTTGAGGGGTTTGTTGATCCTGATAACATCATGGTTGTTACCAACAAAAACTACCTCCCGATTGTCAGAAATCAGCTGCCCGATGCCAGGGATGAATTTCTGATCGGTGAACCGGTTGCAAAAAATACGGCACCCTGTGTAGCTGCCGCTGCCGCTCTGCTATACCGTGAAGATCCCGACTCAGTGATGATCGTGCTTCCGGCAGATCACCGAATAGGCAGGCCCGATAAATTTCAGGAGGTGCTCGATTGTGCCGTTCGAACCGCAAAAGGTAAAGAGTGTCTGGTTACAATCGGGATTGAGCCGGCGCACCCCGAAACCGGATATGGCTACATCAAATATGACCAATCAGCAGAAACAGTGGATTATGGAATGTCGAGCTTTCGTGTAGATAGTTTCACTGAAAAACCGAATCTGAAAAAGGCAAAGGCCTTTCTGGAGTCGGGTAACTATCTGTGGAATAGCGGAATGTTTGTTTGGAAATCTGAGGTTATTCTCAAAGCGTTTGAAAGATATATGCCGGAGCTCTATCAGCTAACGCAGACATTAATTCGTTCAAACGGTTCAGCAGAGGATATAAACCGGTTCTATAAAGCCTGTCCTTCCGTATCTATCGATTATGGAATTATGGAAAAAGCGGAGGAGGTTGAGGTTCTGCCGGGACGCTTCGACTGGAGTGATGTGGGAAGCTGGACGGCGGTACATGAGCTATCAGAAAAAGATAGTGATGGCAACGTGACGGGCGATGTTCCGGTATCGATGAAGGGTTCAACGGGAAATCTGGTTCAGAGCGAAAGCGGAAAACTGGTGGCGTTGGTGGGGGTAGATAATCTGGCGGTTGTGGAAACAGAAAATGCGATCCTGGTAGTAAATCTGGAAAAAGCTCAGGATGTAAAAAAAGTGGTGGAAGATCTGAAATCAGACCCGGATAAGAAGAAATATCTCTGAATCGAATTTCGACATTAAGTTTTCGAAAAGAAGACTCCCTTTCTCCTAATTGGTGGTTGATCTTTTAAAAGGTGCGGCACATTCCGGTTACATACTACAAACGGCTTATAGTGTAATTTCAAGCTGATCATATGCCAGCCTGACCTCCGGCGGTAGCCGATCATTGCTCTCTCCGTGATCCACATAAGAGTTCATGTGAATGAGATAGGTTTTTGGAATCTGCAGTTCGCGGGCCACCTCAACTGCTTCAGGAATAGTTAGGTGTGTTGGATGCTCGGGGCCCCATCGCAGTCCGCTCAGAACAAGCACTTTACTCCCTGCAACCTTCTCTTTTGTAGCGTCAGGGATAGACTTAACGTCGGTCATGTACGAGAAGTCGTTGACCCGATAGCCGTGTACGTAAACATCTCCGTGATAGTATGGAAGTGGAGTGATGTCAAGATCACGGAAGGTCATTTTTGTATTTAGAATAGAGAGCTCAACGGATGTGGATCCCGGGTACTTGTTCTCTCCAAACATATAGTCGAATCGCTGCTGTATCGATTCCACGCCTTGACGAGTACTGTAGAGCGGAATTGGGGATTTTTGAACGTAGTTGTATGAGCGCAGGTCGTCGAGTCCACCAATGTGGTCCATATGCTCATGCGTAATGAGTACCAGATCGATGCGTTTTACGCCGGATCGAATGGTTTGCAGCCTGAACTCCGGGCTTGTATCGATTATGAGGGAGCTCTCTTCAGTTTCAACCCAAACCGAACACCGGAAGCGCTGATTTCGTGGGTCAGACTTGATCATCTCACTACCAAAACCACCGGCCACGGGGACACCCATTGATGTTCCGGTTCCAAGAAAGGTAACTTTCATGATTCAGCTGTATCGGATGTTTCAAATCGATCGAGCTTTTTCCATAGCATTTCAAGCTCCTTTCTGACGGCGGGTTTGATGTAGGTATCTTCTGAGTTGGTCTGTTTCAGCACCATCGCCATGATAGCAGCTTGCGATTCAGGGGGTTTGTTTTTATTGACCACAATGAGCTTGTCGCCCTCAATTACGCACTGATCTCCCCGGAAAGCACCCCTCTCCTTTCTGATGGTGTATCCATTTTTTTCACAAAGTGCTTCCAGCTCCAGAATCAACTTTTCAATTTTCATGGCTCGGTTTATAATGCAATTCCAAGGATGATAGTGTGGCCTGTATATCGGTAGTCATCGCGGTCGCCATCAATATCGTAACTTCTGAAGTTAAAATTATATCCAACTGTAAACGTGCGGTCACCAATCAGATTTCGGAAATAGAGGCGGGTACTTCCATCTGCCCTGAAAAGGCTTCCTCCAAACAAATTACCCTGTGAAAAGCTAAAACCGTAGCTCGGTTTGGCGCCGATTGAAAGGTCAAGAGAGCTACCCAATCGGAAATGAGTTGATAATCCGGATCCGAATACAAATGAGCTCTGTTGGAAATCGTTATCAGTCCGGTTTTGCTGAACACGTTTAAGGTCTGTTATAATATGAAGAGGTACATTTATGCGCAGATTTTCGCGTCTGAGGATGGAAAACTCACTAAATATTCGTCCCGTTACATTTACATAGGAGTTGTCGCTCATCCCCGTTAGGGCACCTCCAAAACCTATACTCAAATCGAGGCCGGGAGTTTCAAGAGCGAGGCGGAAAACGTTGTCGTTAAAATCCAGTCGTTCAGTATCAGATAAAAGATCACCGGTATATTCAAATTGTGCAAATTCCCATCCGGCCGTTATGCTTGTATAGGCACCAAGCATCTGCTGGGTGCCGGTAGGTTCAGGATCACCAATGGAGAACATCTGAGCCTGTGCATGCTGCATTGGAAGAGTCACAAATAGAATTGCTGTGATGAATAGTGTGTAAAAAAACGGAGCGGTTTTTTTCATAACGGGAATGATTCGACTTGAAAACAGATTAATGTTCAAAATAATCGGATGACTATATGAAAACAATTCTCCTTTCAATATTGATTTTTGGATTTATGACTTCAGACACTGAACGAACAGAACGCATCTATCAGTACGAGTTAAAGTCAATTGATGGTAAAAACATTTCCCTGGAGCAATTTAAAGGTGAAGTTCTTTTAATTGTTAATACAGCCTCAGAGTGCGGATTCACCCGGCAGTATGCTGGTTTACAGAAACTCTACGAAAAATATAGTGATGAGGGACTGACGGTACTCGGTTTTCCATCCAACGATTTTGGTGGGCAAGAGCCGGGAACGGACGAGGAGATTGCTGCGTTTTGTGAAATGAATTTTGGAGTGGAATTTCCTCTTTTCTCTCGGATGAACGTGAAGGGTGATGATAAACATCCACTTTTTGACATGTTGACGAATGAGCAAAATCCGGACTTCACCGGAGAGATTAGCTGGAATTTCGAAAAATTTCTGGTTGATCGGAACGGAAACTTGCTCAGAAGATTTAATAGTAGGACAGAGCCGGAGAGTGAAGAATTGGTTTCAGCGATCGAATCGGCTCTCAGATAAGAATTTTTCCTTACATACATCCCATCACCATCCCGATAAAAGGGCTGCAGTTGATCCTGCAGCCCTTTTTTATTTATCAATTTTTTGAATTCCTCCTTGACTTCGTATTCAAGGCCTCTTTATATTTGAGTCTGTTCACGATTCATTATGAATGGTGAGTTGCTCCGGTAGTTTCCTGACGTTTCGGGATTAGAACGCCTGTCCCGAGTCCTCGGGAAGGTCGCAAGTTCGACTCCGGATCGTGGTAAAGATTATTTTATTGATTTAATGGTCCGGTAGTTTCCCGACGTTTCGGGATTAGAACGCCTGTCCCGAGTCCTCGGGAAGGTCGCAAGTTCGACTCCGGATCGTGGTAAAGATTATTTTATTGATTTAATGGTCCGGTAGTTT
>JAFIFA010000107.1 GCA_020832225.1 Balneolaceae bacterium | reverse complement strand
ATGGTTGGCATAGCATGGGCGTTTACAGGTTCAAATGACACCCCTTATAATACGAAATAACAGTAAGATAATCGATTATATTCACCGAAATAATCTACATTTTTTGAATTAAACTTGTATCCTCATTTTCTCACAGCCTCTCCAGAGGGGAGTTCTACTCGAATCAACAATTAAACCCGCTTTGGGCTTCCGACTTCTGGGTATCATACAATTCAACACCCCCTCACCCCCTCACCCCCTCTTGATGGTTACCTCAAAATACCCTAACATCAACAATAACAACACCACCGATGCTGCATAGATCACTTGGCTTCTTCACCAGAAAAACTCACACCGCTTTATGTCTGCAAAAAACTCTGCCCGTTTATTTTTTTGGTCTCCATTTTCATGATTCAGGGTTGTGGGTCACAGGATGAAACCGAATCGGGAGTAATCGATACAGATTCTCTTCCGCTAGACCGACCTGCTCAGCTGGCTTCGTTCGATCATACGGGCGATTTCTACTTCAGTCACCTCAACTACACGACAATTCCGTTAAGCAGCGGAAACATCCTGATCCATGATCGTGAAGAGGGATTCATTCTGGAGATCACTGCGGAGGGTGAAACGGTGAAGCAGATTGCCAGGGAAGGAAGAGGTCCCGGTGAAATCCTGGATGCTTCCCGCTTACACGCAGATGCCAATGAAAAGCTCGTGGTCTATGATCAGTTCAATCAGAAGGTGGTGCGGTACGATACGGCAAATGACGAGCACGAAGAGTTTACAGCACCGGCCCCTGAAGACTACCGGGTCCGAACCGTCTATCCGCTCAATGAGGAGAATCAATTTCTGGTGTTTCAATGGAAACCATCCGCCATAATGGGTGACGGCGGTGATCCGGTGAACCGGCTTCTTATTTACGATCGGGATTCAGAATCGTACACCATCGAGCAAAACTTTCCTGAACAGCAAATGGCGCAGCTAATTGTTGACGATCAGGTCCGGGGTGCTTCACCGGTACCCTACTCACCTCAGTTTCTCTACGCATTCTCATCCGACCGTGATCACATCTTTGTCAGCTGGACGGAAACGAACGAAATCGCCAAACTAACTGCCGACTTTGATACCGTTACCACTCTTCAGATACCGCTTGAAAAGGAACCCCTTACCAGGGCAGAGATCGATTCTCTTGAAGAGTGGACCAACTCCAACAGGCACCATGATCAGTGGCGTACCATCGAAGAGAAGCTTCCGGAAACCAAAGTCAGTTTTGATGAGTTCAAAATCGATCATCTCGATCGGTTCTGGCTGAAACTGACGCGGCAATCAGCCGATCAGGAGTGGATGGTTCTTTCCGCTGATGGTGATCCTCAGAAGATGGTGAGGCTGCCTAAAGAGGGAATGATCACCCATATTTCCGAAGACCACATCGGTTTCCGGGAGAATGACTACACCTTTTCACTCTACGAAGCGGTTCAATAATGTGATCTTATTTCCTTTAAATCATGCCTCAAACCGTCTATATCCTATACAGTCCGCTTGTGGACCGCTACCTTGTGGGTCGTACATCAAATTTCGACAAAGTGATAGAGCGTCACAATTCGGGTAAAAACCCACACACCAAAACCGGTTTGCCGTGGAAAACGGTGTACCGGGAGAGTTTTGACTCAGTGGAGGAGGCGAGGGAGAGAGAAGTTGAAATCAAATCATCCGAAAGCCGGGAAGAGCTGGCGGGGTTTATTCGGAATGATCGGAATGAGGTATAGGGGTTCTTGAGAGGGAGAGTGGGTGATAGGTAGAGTGGGAGTGGCCGAAAGTTTACGATTTTGACATTGTGTTTCGGGTTACGGGTTGCGGGTTGTTTAACCACAAAGGACACAAAGCAGGCTCGAAGAGCACGAAGGTCTTTAGTGCTCATTGTGAAAACCTTCGTGATCTCTGTGGTTTAAAAGAGTGGTTGTAAAATAGATGATGGGCCTAATCCAACCACCCCTTTGTCTCTTCCCCGCCCTGAAGGGGCGCACCGACACAGCCTTGACATCCATTGGTAAAGGCAATTGTCACGCTAGTGACAACATATGGGTAGAGAAACAACGTGCAAACCACCATGGCGCCGAGGAGTGGTTTTTGAAAAGCAACGGGAATAGCCGAGGCGCAGAGGGAAGGGTTTTGAAAAGGTAAATAGGGCGTGAGAAAATCCCCGTAACAACAAATGTTCTTGTCACAGTTTACCTGCCCTATTGCCCCCCCTTGGGTCCCCTCCCGACGGTTCGGGACAGGCTCTTGAAAAGGGGGGAATTTCAACCCCTGATTAAATTCTATCCAGCTTCCGGCATCTCAACGATCCAGCTGTTCTACAGTTCAACACCCCCAATCTCCCTATCCTCCACTCCCGTCACGACCCCTCCGCCAGCCAGGGTACCAGCTCCCGTTCCAGGTATTGAAAAAACTGGCGCTGATAGCCGCGGCCTTCATTTCGATTGAGATCGGATGTGGCAGCGATCACGGTGTCGATTTCGGGGATGATTGCGATATATTGACCACCGTGCCCCCAGGCAAAGATCGTCTCAAATCCGGCCACCGGTTTTCCCCACCACATATAGCCGTGATCATAGGGATTGAAATTGCTCCGGGTATAGGCGCGCACCGATTCCTGAATCCACTCTTCTGATACGATCCACTCACCATTCCAGACGCCACCGTTCAGCATCAGCCGACCAATTTTGATCATATCTGCCGGACGCATCGGCATGTTGTTTCCACCTAAAAAGTATCCCTGAGGATCGCGGTCCCAGCCCCCAAGAGATGCATTAAGGTGGCCAAATAGGTATAGAAGGGCAAATTCACGTGTATTCATACCGCTTGCCCGTGTCAATATCACCGACAGCAGGTGAGAACTGCCTGTACTGTAGATCATTTGGTCGCCCGGCTCGGAAACCAGCTGACGGCTCAACTTGTACTCGATCCAGTTGTTGCTCACAACCCAACGCCCGTAGTTGCGCACACTGGTCGTTTCAAGACCACCCCGCATCGTAAGCAGATCCTGAATGGTGATCGACTCCTTTTCCGAATCGGGGTTCTCTTCAAAGTATTCGGGGAAAAATTCGCCAATTGTCTGATCCACTCCCTCCAGGTAGCCCTGATCGATGGCGATGCCAATCAACAACGAGAGAATACTTTTGGAGGCCGATTTAATATTGACAGCCGTCTGGCTATCTCGTCCATCCAGATGCCTCTCCTCGATCAAACTACCCTCTTGCTCTATCAAAATGCTCTGAACAGAGCCGACATCAAATATCCTGTTTATCACATCATCCCCATCGGCCGGTTGAGCGGTAGCCGTATGGGCCATCAACATGATTGATATGATCAACAGTAGCTTCATCCTGAGATCGTTTTCCGGGTAACGTTTCAGTTCTCTTCAGTTCACTAACTGAAAATAGCCGGAAAATGATCCCATTTGATTATGGCTCAGGAATTAATGGTCGCAGGCTCCTCCTCACCAACCAATTGACCATCGTGAAGTCGAATCGTTCTCTTTGCAAATGAAGCGTCATGATCGGAGTGGGTTACCATCACGATCGTTGTGCCGGCTTCATTAAGCTCACCCAGAAGTTTCATCACCTCATCGCCGTGATCGGAATCGAGGTTACCGGTCGGCTCGTCAGCCAGCAGGAGTTTTGCGCCGGCAACCACCGCACGAGATATCGCAATACGCTGCTGTTGACCACCTGAAAGCTGCGCAGGGAAATGGTTGCGGCGCGGCATCATACCCATTCGGTCGAGAGCCTCCTCAGCCATCCTGACCCGTTTATCCGCAGCGATGCCAAGATACTGCAGCGGCAGCTCCACATTCTCGAACGCGGTCAGTTCATCAATCAGGTTAAAGCTCTGAAAGATAAATCCGATGTTCCCTTTTCTGAGACGGGCCCTCTCCTTCTCATTCATCTCTGCGGTATTTTCACCCAGAAAACGGTACTCGCCCGAGGTTGGCGTATCCAAAAGCCCCATGATGTTGAGAAGCGTTGATTTCCCACAACCTGATGGACCCATAACGGCCGCAAACTCACCCTCCTCAATACGGAGATTCACCTGATTCAGGGCGGTAGTCTCTACCTCCTCTGTACGATACACTTTGTGTAAATTTGTTGTTTGAATCATAATTAAAGTGATTTACGGTTATTGATTTTCTGTTACTTACTGAAGGTTCAGGATTTCTGCTTCACCGAACGTATCGTAGCTTGAGGTGATCACACGGTCGCCAGGACTGAGCCCCTCCAGCACTTCATAATAGTCGTTATTTCCGCGGCCCAGTCTCACCGGCTGCCGCACGGCACGCCCCTCCTCTTCATTCACGAGAAAGACCCAGTTGCCTGATGTATGCTGATAAAATGCGCCTCTCGGGAGCAGCAGTGCCGTTGACGCATCACTCAGCTCAAGACGGGTTCGGACGGTCTGTCCGCGGCGAATTCCATCGGGCACCTCGTCGGTAAATCTCATATCCACCTCAAACGATCCATCTTCGATCACTGGAAACACCCGGCTCACTTCAACTCCATATCGATTCCCGGCAAACTGGAATGAGCCCTGAAGTCCATCTGCAATTCTGGCCAGATAGAACTCATCGATTCCCGCACGAATTTTATAACCGTCGAGAAGGTCAACCTGCCCAAGGCGCTCACCCTGCTGGATCGACTGCCCCGGATTCAGCTCAATGGTCGAAAGTTGACCCGATGAGGGTGCAACCACCGCCAGATTATTCATAATCTGTTGTACACCATCCAAGCTTCGCCACATTCTGTTCTCAGAATCTTCAAGCTGACGAAGCTGATCTGTAACCTGCACAGAGTCTTTCCTGTAAGACTCCAGGTTAAGCTGGTATCTCATTTTCTGATACTCATAGAGCTGCTCGGTCTCCTCAAAATCCTGAGTAGAGATCAGCTCCTTCGCATGGAGTGTGCTATCCCGCAGAAAACGGGATCGTTTGATCCTCACCTGAGCCCTGGAGTCGGCAAGCTCTTTCTGTAGATTCAGGTGATTTTGCTCAAGGTTTAGCCTGGAGTTTCGAACGTTGTTGATCTGATCATAGAGTCCCGCCTCCTGCTGCATTACGCTGAGCTGCAGGTTTGAATTGGAGAGCACCAGAATGGTATCCCCCTCTTCCACCATCGTTCCTGATTCCAGAAAGACGCGCTGTACTACTCCTCCCTCAATCGCATCGAGGTAGGTGGTCTGTTCGGGCTGAACGGTGCCGTTCACATCAATAAACTCACGAAAACTGCTCTCCTCAATCTCCTCAATAAAGAGGCGCTCGGTCTCTACATCCATCGCAGCGCGTGAATCGCGGAAAGCCATAGTATATAGCACAAA
This sequence comes from Balneolaceae bacterium, assembly GCA_020832225.1. Taxonomy (GTDB): domain Bacteria; phylum Bacteroidota; class Rhodothermia; order Balneolales; family Balneolaceae; genus Rhodohalobacter. The sequence goes on along the minus strand of JAFIFA010000107.1, from coordinate 4,131 downwards.
AACAGCAAGAAGCAGTCCGGCGGTTATGAGCCCGAGTTTTTTTGCGGAGTATGTTTTCTTTTCAATTTTTCGATCCATAAACAAATGGGGTTGAACAAAACGTCTGGTTCAGGGCAAAAGGTTACTCGCTCCGAAGACTCTCAATCGGATCTCGGTATGCGGCACGCCATGTTTGAGTGCCGATCGTCAGGAATGCGACGGTTGTAGTTAGAAACAGACTGAGCAACACAACCAGCCCGAAATAGTATCCAAAGCTTACCTGGTACGGGAAACTTTCAAACCAGCGGCTGGCCAGGTACCAGGCCGGCGGCAGGGCCACCATATGGGCGATTGCCACAATTTTGAGTGTATCTTTAGAGAGCAGCATAAAAATACCACCCTCCGTAGCGCCAAGAGTTTTTCGTATAGCCACCTCGCGGGATCTCGTCTGAAGGGTGTAGGAGCCGAGTCCAAGAAGTCCCAGAGAGGCGATCGCAATCGCAAAGATGGCAAATAGCGTGAGCAGCGTGGTAAGCCTTCGCTCCGATCCATAAAGCTCTGTGAGCCGCTCATCAAGGTAGAAAAATTCAAAAGGGTGCGTGTTGTCGAACTCATTCCATACCGACTCCAGGTGTTGGATCGCATCGCCCGGAGACCCGCCTGACAGGCGAACCTTCATGTAACTGATATTTGCAATCATCTGGTTGGTATTACCCGGCATCTGCATGATCAACGGTTCCAGTTCCCGTCGCAGATAGGTATGATTGAAATCCCTGGTTACACCCACCACCGTCATTGTATGATCATTAACCTGAAAAGTGCGCCCTATCGCCTCTGCCGGAGTGCCCCAACCCATTCGCTCGACCATCGCTTCGTTGATCATCAGGGACTCTTGCGGATCGGTAGAGAAATCTCGGGAAAAGCTGCGGCCGGCCGACATCTGAATCCCCATTGTCTCAACAAAATCGTGCTTCACAAAAAGTTTTGGGAACGACCGTTCTCTACCCTCACCATATCCTTCAGGAATAACCTGATAGTTGAGGAAATCTTCCCCTCCCAAAATGAGTCGGCTGCCGCTTACATTTTCAATGCCGGAGTGAGTGAGTGCCTGATCCCTGAATTCGTCATAGTACCAAATAGCGGTGGTCATAGAGACGGGGATAACAATAACACGATCCTGATCAAACCCGAGGTCTCGCTCCTGAAGGTGAGAGTACTGCACATAGACCATCGCCGTTCCGATAAGGAGCAATGCGGTAACGGTAAACTGAAAAAGAGTGAGTCCCTTTCTTAATGTCGCACCGCCTTTGGCACTAGCCATTCCACCTCGCAGACTTCGGATCGGTTTTAGAGATGAGAGAACTGCGGAGGGATAGAAACCGGATATCAGGGAGACACCGGCCACCAGAACTGCAGTAGCCAAAATCAATTCGAGCGTGCCGATATGCAGAGTCCCAAACTCCCTTCCGGCAAACGTTGCCAGATATGGATAGGCGAGCCATGCCACGGCGAGACCAGCCGTAACGGCAACTCCTGTAAAGAGGGTCGATTCAGTGATAAACTGCTTCATCAGACTTCCTCTCTCGGCACCCAGCGTTTTTCGGACGCCCACTTCGCGAGCCCTCAGGATCGACTGAGCCGTACTAAGGTTTATAAAGTTGATGCAGGCAATGATCAAAATCAGGAAACCTACGGCTCCAAAGAGCCAGATCTGCCGATAGCTGCCGGTCTGTCCAATTTCACTATCTGCTTCGGAGTGAAGCCAAATATTTTTTAGTGGTATTACAGAGAGCGTTACCTCTTCATCGTCAGAGAAGTATTCACCATAGTAAGTATCTACAATATCGGGGAGCTGCCGTTCTAGGCCTTCAGGGTCGGCACCCGGCTCCATCTTGAGATACGTCCATACCGCGTTCCAGCGCCAGCGGTTTGTGATCATGTCGTAGTTTCCCCACATACCCCTCAAGCTCTCCATATCCACAATGACAGATGGCCGGAAATGGCTACGGCGATCCCACTCCTCCATCACCGCAGTTACAGTGAGTGAGATACGCCCCTCGAGAATCAATTCCTGACCTACAGGATCATCGTTGCCAAAATAGAGCTCCGCAACGCGTTCGGTAATGACAACCGAACCGGGTTCGTCCAAAAATCCGCTATTGGCTCCTCTTACAACCCGTATATCGAAGATCTCTTCAATCCCGGGATCAGAAAAAAGAAAATCGCCATGGCGGTAACGCTCCTGGGTTTCGGGGCTGGCAAGTGCAACGTGCTCTGAGTCCAGATCGAATAGTCTTACGCCGCTATTTATGTAGGATGAATAGTCGCCGATAAGAACATCCCTGAGAGGAAATGGTGTTTTGGCCGATTTGCCGTCGGAATCTTCACTCTTTGTGGCCTGATCCACCCGAATGATCTGTTCCGCATGCGACTGATGGCTATCCATCTGGAGTTCATCCCAGACATAGAGAGAGATCAGCGTAAAGCAGGCAACTCCGGTAATTAGCCCGGCAAAATTGATAAAGGTGTAGAACGGCTTCTTTTTCGCATTTCGAAATGCGACTTTGAGTGTACTGCGGATCATCCTATGCTTAATCTGTGTCTTTTTATTCCTGTTGAAAAGAGCCCTATCACAGGGTAGTGTTACAAATTACACCAAAGATTAGATTTTTTTAACACCCACTACTTATCAACCCTCCCGGCCTTTCACGAACTTCCACTCGCAGCATTCGGTTTATCTACACACAATCACTCATTTTTATTGATGCAAAATCCTATGAGCTACCGAAACAAACTCCCTTTTTTACTATCCCTGCCCTTGATTTTCATGCTTTCATGTGCCATGCCAGAAGGGCCGGTCTCCCTGAGTGGTGATGCGCCCGAAGCGGAGGGCTGGACCAGCGAAACCCTGCTAACCGGTCTTGAGCAGCCCTGGGCGATGGCTTGGCTTCCGGATGGCAACATGGTAATTACCGAGCGGCCCGGTCGGTTGCTCCGAATTAACCCGGATCTGCAGAATCCGCAGCAAATTTCAGGGCTTCCGCAGATTTATGCTGAAGGACAGGGTGGCCTGATGGATGTCTCCCTTCACCCGAATTTTGAAGAGAATAGCATGATCTACCTCACCTACTCTTCCGGGGATGAAGATACGAACAGAACCACGATCGGCCGGGGACAGCTTGAGGGAACTCAGCTGGTTGGGTTTGAAGAGATTTTCCTCGTAAGTCCGGATAAGGATGGCGATCAACATTTTGGATCACGAATGGCGTGGGTATCTGACTCCACCTTTGTTGTGGCAATTGGTGATGGCGGAAACCGTCCACAGAGAACTGAAGGTGTTTTAAGCCGGGAACATGCACAAAAGCTTGATTCTCATCTCGGGAAAATTTTGAGACTTAATGATGATGGTTCTGCTGCCGAGGGGAATCCGTTTGCGGATGAGGAGGATGCCTATGAGGAGATCTGGACCCTGGGCCATCGTAACATCCAGGGTCTGGTAGTAGACCGGGAGTCGGGACGGATCTGGGCCAATGAGCATGGCTCACGCGGCGGTGACGAGCTGAACCTAATTACCGAGGGCGAAAATTATGGGTGGCCTGAGGTAACCTACAGCCGCGAGTATTGGTACACGAGCATCTCTGATGAGACATCAAAACCGGGCATGAAGGACCCCAAAATTGTATGGACACCAGCTCAGGCACCAAGCGGACTCGAACTCTACACTGGTGATGCGTTCCCGGAGTGGCAGGGCGATCTCTTCAGCGGAGGACTTCAAGGAGAGCAAGTACGTCGAATAATTCTTGACGGGGATTCTATAATCGGCGAAGAATCAATCAAGATTGGCCGTCGCGTTCGTGATGTGCGTCAGGGTCCGGATGGATACCTATATGTCCTCACTGGCCACGGCGATGGTGAGTTGAAACGGATTATACCGGGGTGATTTGTTGAGCTCAAAGCTGGAAGCATGAAGCAGGTAAGATTTTAGTTGAGGCTTGGAATCCCCTCCTTTCTAGAGGCTGTGAGAAAATGAGGATACAAGTTTAATTCAAAAAATGTAGATTATTTCGGTGAATATAATCGATTATCTTACTGTTATTTCGTATTTTAAGGGGTGTCATTTAAACCCTTGAACGCCCATGCTATGCCAACCAT
>JAFIFA010000093.1 GCA_020832225.1 Balneolaceae bacterium | reverse complement strand
ATATCAGCTGCATCATCCTGTGGAATGGTGTTGACAAGCCGAATTGAGGTCTCAGGCTTCATCAATCGGAAAAGGTCCGCAGCCATCTCCCTGGGGAGCTTGATCAGAATATCTGCGCCCTGCTCTTCATCCACCTGCTCCAAAAAGGGGACGACAATATCGTTATCGAAATCGGTGAGGATCTGAGCAATTCGTCCGGACGAAAGATTTGGGGCGACATTTAATGCACCTTCCAGGTTATCTTGCTACCATTGAGCTTACAGTCCTCCAAAGCTTTTATGATCTTCGAAGCTTCTGGCTTCCGTTTTGGGTAAAAGCTTGATTATTGGAAAGTACAATGTTTATGGGCGTTTTTAACCGCAGCGGTCGCCGAGCAGGCGCAGAGAACGCAGAGGGGTGCAAGGGTTGAAGTTTTACCCGCTTCCGGCTTCAGCCTTTCAGCTTTGAGCTCTTCCTCCTGTCAATTCCCGCGAACGATATAGGGAGGCGACGGGATTGGGTAAAAAGACCAATTACTTAATCGCAAAAACCCCTTTGAATATCACCCAAAAAAGCGATTCATTTCGATAGTCATTCAATCAGCTATACCCGATGAAAACAACCGTTTCGATTTTTCTTCTTTTACTATTTGGCGCAACCGAACTGGTGGCGCAGGGTTTCAACTCTTTCAACAACCGAAATCACCCCTACCTCAACTGGCAGGTTGCTGAGACCGAGCACACCAAAATCATCTATCCGGATCGATTGAGCGGAATTGAGGCGCTCGCGGCTCCGATTGCGGAGGAGAGCTACCGGGCGCTATCGGAGAATCTGGATGTGACGTTCGACCGCAAGATCCGAATCTACCTCTCGGATGAAGATGAGATCAACAACGGGTTTGCCAATCCGATCGGGAAGGGGTACACGATGATCTGGGTGAACCTGAACGACTATGCCGAGATCTGGACCGGCAGCGAGAAGTGGCTTCGCAAGGTGATTGCTCACGAACTTGGCCACATTTTTCACTTCAAGGCGGTCTGGTCGAGTCTTGGACTGCTTCAGTGGGCGGTTGCCGATCCGCTGCCCGTGTTCTGGACAGAGGGGATTGCCCAATATCAGACGGAGGAGTGGGATTCTCAACGGGGCGACCGCTGGCTCCGCAAAGCGATTTTTGACAGCCGACCCGACTACAGGGATGGTCGTTCGATCGAAAATGGACGCCTGATGTACGCCAAGGGGAATTCACAACTACGCTACTTCGCGGAGACCTATGGTGATACCACCCTGGCGCAGATGATGCAGCACCGAAAATCGTTTCTGGGCTTCTTTGACGTCCACGATTTCGATTCCGCATTCCGGACCGTTGTGGATGGAGGGTATAGCGAGTTCAGGGAGGAGTGGCTCAAGCATGTGAATGTCTACTACAACACACTCGCATCGCAGATGGAGCGAACCGATTCGCTCGGTACCGACGCGTTCTCCCTTCCCGGACAGTTCTACTACGACATGGCCGTTAGTCCCGACGACAGCCTGATTGCCGTGCTTTCGCTCCCTTCGATGCAGCGCCCCGTCCGAAGCATCTTTCTGGTTCAGAGCGACTCCACCCAAAACCGGACGCGTATCGCTGAGGGAAGCATCAATCCCGATCTGAGCTGGAGCCGCGACGGAAACCGCCTCTACTACTCCCGAACCGTGAGAGGAGATCGATCCTCTCTGATCAACGATATTTTTGTCTACCACAAGGAGTCGGGTCGTGAGGAGCAGCTCACCTTCAGTCGACGGGCGCGCTACCCTGTTCAGGGTCCGCAGCCGAACCAGATTGGCTATGTGGTGAATGAGGACGGCACCGGGAATCTCTTTGTGATGGATCTCGATTCGGGTGAGGAGCAGCGAGTCACCGATTATGAGGGTGATATTCAGATGCTCTTTCCCGTTTGGGTTGAGTCGGTTCAGAGCTGGCTCTTTCATCGGTTTGATGCGGATGGGAGCCGGTATATGGTCCTTTTTAATCCGGAGACGGGATCTGAGAGGCTTCTTGATGATGGCGCTGTCGATAACCGGAAATTTGTGCTGAGCCCCGGAGGTGGGAGCGTAGCCTACACCTCTCTTCGCGATGAGGTGCCGAATGTTTTTATCTACGACTTTGATTCTGAAGAGGAGCGACGGGTCACCAATCTCTTCACCGGTGGTGAGGTGTATGGCTGGATCGCCGAACGTGATACTCTTGAGACGGAGAAGCTGCTGGTGAAGGCGAGTGAGACCAAACGCCGGGATGAGGCGTGGTGGGTGGAGCCGGATCGTAGCCATTATGCAGGAGAGTGGGAGGTTCCGGAGGCCTATGCGAGCTGGCGAACCCATCAGCCGCCCAACGTGATTCCCTCTTTGATTGAGCCGGATGAATCGCTGATCACCTCGCGCTATGAATATCGCTCTTTTCGGAATATCACCCATGCAGCATCTGTGGTGCTTCCCTACTATGGTGATCCCGGAAACTGGGGGCTATTTGGCACCTCCGGCTGGGTTGAACCGCTCTCCAAACATATCATTGCGGGAAGTGGACTGCTCTCGTTTGGTGATTTTGACCGATCGTATGGTTTGTTGAGCTACATCAACAATCAGTTCTATCCAAGCTTTGCATTTTCGGTCTATAAAACACCGGGAAGTGCGTATTTCTATGGAGATCGGTTTCTGGTTGAGGAGCTGATCGGGGGCGACATCACAATGACGCTTCCTATAGATCGCCTGGAGGGATCATACCGTGATGGTGCGTTCTACTCGAGAGTTCGGCACACGCTGGTACGACCTTTCGAACGCGAACGGTTTGAGGATCGAATTTCTGCTCCCGCACCTGAGCGTGCCCGGCAGACTGACCTCACAATCGGGATGGGTGTGACCAAGCAGCGTCCATGGCGCGATAATCTGATTCACCCCTTGGATGGATGGGGTGTTCAGGGGCTATTGACGGGTGCGGAGAAGATTTTGGGCTCTGATGTCCGTTTTGCAACGGCTGATCTGAGTGCCTACACCGTTCTCCCGGCCCTCGGCCTTCACCGGCTCTATCTCCACGGACGCTTTCAGCAGCAGTGGGGAACGCCGCTCCCACAAAATTTTATCGGTTTCACACGTCTGGACAACATTCAGCTTAATCTGCCGGGAGAGGTGCCGATCAATCTCTTCTATGCAGCAGAGCGGGTGAGAGGCTATCGCGATTTCATTGCCGGTAACCGCGTCGCGTTTGGCAGCCTGGAGTACCGGATGCCCTTTTTGCCGTCGCTGCAGACCTCCATTCTGGGACTGCTCAGACTGGGCTCAACCTCACTGGCCCTATTCACAGATGCAGGCGTCGTATGGAACGCCCGTTTCGATGATGGAACCACAGGTACAGAGCAGCGCTGGGGAGCCGGAGCCGAAATCAAAAACAGCGTCAACCTAGCAGGAATACGCTTCGCCCACTCCCTTGGAATCGCCCAACCGGCCATGGATCTCTTCACCGATGTAGATTACGATCTCTATTACAGAGTGCGGGCTACGGTGCCGTTTTAGGGGAAGGGGGCAAAGCGCGTGGTGCGTAGCGCGACTTACGAATTACAGGGGTGTGTTTGTGGGGGCTTTGTGCCAATTGCTAATCCAAAATCCAGCCAAATGCCACCGAGTCACGGAGAATTCCGTGGTTCCGTGGCAATACAGTACGACTCCCTCACAGATCTTTCACTTCGCTGCGCTCCGTTACCGATGACGCGCTCCCTTAAAAACAAAGGCGGTGTTTCGGCAGTGGTGCTATGCCGAAATCGTGTTACGCCGCGGTTGAGTATTCAGGAAGGTGCCGGGTCAGACTGAGTATAGCTCTTGGTTGGGTACGTATACCCGGCCATTTACAACAGTGAAGCCGGTCATCCTGAGCGTCAGCGAAGGATCTGGAAGGTCCCAGTTTTGAATTAAGGGGGCTATTAATCATAGCCCACCTCCCCACAGGTCCTTCTCTTCGTTCGCAGTGCTCACTCCGATCAGGATGACGAGATTCTCTTAAAACAAAGGCGGCGTTTCGGTAGTGGTGCTATGCAGGGTTCGTTTTACGCCGCGGGCGGTGTGTGCCGGGTTCATACCCGCTCGCTCTGCGCCACGCTCCTAGCGCTTAGCGATAAAACGAGTGCAATGAAGGATCTGATTTGCCCGGCGATTATGATTAAGAATGTTCTCAATCATAGCCCACCTCCCCACAGGTCCTTCTCTTCGTTCGCTGTGCTCACTCCGATCAGGATGACGTGCATGCTTTAAAAAAAGGCGGCGTTTCGGCAGTGGTGCTATGCCGAAATCGTGTTACGCCGCGGTTGAGTATTCAGGAAGGTGCCGGGTCAGACTGAGTATAGCTCTTGGTTGGGTACGTATACCCGGCCATTTACAACAGTGAAGCGGTCATCCTGAGCGTCAGCGAAGGATCTGGAAGGTCCCAGTTTTGAATTAAGGGGACTATTAACCATAGCCCACCTCCCCACAGATCCTTCACTTCGCGGCGCTCCGTTACCGGTGACAGATTCG
>JAFIFA010000092.1 GCA_020832225.1 Balneolaceae bacterium | reverse complement strand
AATACTGTCCAGGAGCACTCATTCTTGTACTCAGTCCACTGCCTTTAAATCAAACGGAAGGCGTAAGTCCTTTCTCAATTTGAAGAGAGAGACCTGCGTTAATGTCCGGGTTGCTGTAGTTGCCAATCACCTGCCCGAGATTGCCCTCGGTTGAAAAAGACCAGCCCGACCGCATATTGGCACGATTCAAAAAACCGAAATAATCGCGCTGAGCCTGTCTTTCGAATTGACGTTCATATTCAAAGCGCTCACGATACGCGAGCACTTCGTTTTCATCTTTGGCGTTCCAGATACCATCTTCAATTCCTTCAAGAACAAGCATTTTAACCGCTTCATCTATCGCTTCCGTCACGGCCATTACTGGTGGCTCATTGTAAGTGTAGCCGGCTTCCATCTCCAGCAGGCGGTTCATGTCGATATATCGAAATACACCGCTGTCGAGCTTCTGTGAGATGATCGATTTGGTGGTATGAACCGTCTTCAATACCCGGCCACTTTGTGTAGAAACCGCACGGAGATAAATTGTTACCTGATCTTTTCGATACTGTGCCGATCCGCCTGTTCCCAAATATCGAGCTCCAACACCACCGGTAACCACATTGGTGTCATACCCAATAATTCCACCTTCCAGCATAACACCTGCAAATAGTAGCGGTGGCAAAGGACTTGCCTGCTGCCCCCCCGAATGCTGTTGCCGTATGTTTTGAATAATCTGTCGCTCATTAAGCAGATTGGAGATACTCTCACGCTCAATAGGTACAAACCATCCCGAATCTTCCATCGCTTTGATGAGGATCGAGGTAGCCCCTTGAGTTACGGCTGTAGACCAGCTCGCAACCGTCTCTGATGGTTTATACTGTCCGGTTTGGTCTCTGAATCTATATACCGCAGCCACTACCTGCTCTTCCGGTTCAGGAAGGTATTTTAGTGCATCATAAGCCCTGCTCAGGGTTCCCGGCTCAGCCGGTTCGGTATGCATTGGCTGCATGGTACCTGCACAAGAGGTCGCAAAAATTCCTGCCAGCACAATGACTGTTAATGTCTGTAGTCTCTTCATGATAAAGTCTTTTTAAAAACTGGGCACTGTAATACTGGTCTCATCACCAGACAGGACGTTCCCGATGATGATCTGCACGCCGTCTGTACCGGGCACAACATTGATCGAGAACTCCCCAAACTCAAACCGCTGCTCTTCAACCCCTTCACCACCGAACTGCTGAGTTACGATGTCTCTGGTAAGCTGGGATAGTACCTGGCGCTGCAGGGATTGCTGAAAATCTGCAAGTGGATCTCTCTGAAATCCGGCAGCTGTTCTAGCAGCGTCAAAACGGTTCTGTTTATCGGCGCTCTGCATCATCCACTGATAGTTAACGGGGTTGCCGCCAAATGCAGGATTCTTTGGTTGATAGACAAATTGCTGTGCACTTGAGTCAGAAACTCCAAGTGTGAGTGCGATCAGCAGTCCTGAAATGAGTGTTAAGAGGGCTGTTCTCATCATCTTGGGCTAATTGGGTTATTAGTAGATCAAAAATTGATTTTGGTTTTCCTGAAGGTGGGAGTAGGCCATGCGTACAGCAAAGCGCCCCGCCTCCTCAATGTAGTCATATCTCGGCTGAAGACGATTCTGGAAAACCTCCGTGTCGTTAACCTTCACCGTTACCATTGTACCCATATTGGGTGTTGGCTGCTCAGAAATTCGAATGGAGAAATTGGTCGCTTCCTCGGGAGCCTGCCAGTTACTATAAAACATATCGTAGAAATCACGGCCCACTTTAGAATGTGTCTCGTCGTGGATCATTCCATCTACCTCGATAAACATCTGCTGCTCTGCTTGTAGCTGCTGCTGTTCAGATTGCTGCTGCTGATTTCCCTGTTCCTGTGTGGCTGGCTGATCCTGATCTGAACTTGCAACAGCTTCAAATGCCTCCCTGAAGGCCTCCAGCAACTCCTCTTCGCTCATTTCGGAGGTATCACGTTCAGCTGACGCCATTTCAGTTTCACGCTGCTCCTCTTCCGCAAGAATTTTGAGGAAACCAAGTTCATATTGCGATAGAAAGCTTTCACGAATTTCGTCAATCGGTAGTGAAGCAACAGAGCAGAAAGGCTCCATCAGTACCTGCTGAACATCTGAATCTGTCTCCCTGTAGTTATAGACTCTGCCCGGAATTCGAATCTCCTGACCGGGAAATATTCGGTGGGGGTTATCCATTTGATCGGCATTGGCTATATAGATCGCTTCCCAAAATCTGTGATTACCGAAATGATTGCCAATTCGGTGCAAATGATCACCGGGCTGAACAGTGTAGAATTTATCATTCTCGATACAGCGCTCTACAACACTAAGCGTGCCTGCAGCTTCTGCTTTCTGAATGATGCCGGTTATTGAAAGAACTCCAGCCAGAACTAGTAGAAAAGTAAATTTTATAAGAGGGTAGCTTTTCATCGAAATACTCCATGCAGGTTTCTGCATTCGTCCGAATAATTTTATGGAATCCGGACATCGCCGTCTGAAAGCGAATTATTAAAATCACTTAGTTGACCCGGAAATGAAGAAATGGAATCGGTGAGCGAACTCAAAATTAATATTGTTTTAAATTCCGGGACTTGTCTTTCAGCTTTATCCCTTAACCCATTAACTTACAATGGCTTATTTTTATTAATTTCGATTAATGTTCAAAAAAATCACTAACAATTAAATACTTGTAACCTTTTGCTATTATTGAAACGATAAGCCTGCACATCAAAAATTCCATAAACCCATTCATCCTTATTCACTGAAATCTCCATCTTGTCAAACAACTATCGTAAACCTGTAATCCGTTGGAGACACTATTCTTTTCATCTCAATTTTCTACTCTTCTCCTTCTCTTCGATCCATCTCGACATATAGCGGGTACTTGCCAAACTGTGATGCATCAACATTCTACCGGTAAAATTTTCAACCCGGTGCCTGTCCCTGTCCTCAATTATAGCCTCAAGTTTATCAAGCATTAGCCCCTCATACAACTCTGCTGAAAAGTGATCTCTTACGTATCTAACTCCTTCCAGAGAGGCTTTTTGCCAGAAATTCTTTTCCTCACTTAACTTAACAGCTGCATCCGCAAACCTCTCCATATCTTCATCAACCAAACCCGGGCTATACTCATCCCAATTGTACCCCTCAGCTCCAACAGGTGTGGTCACAACAGGTGTTCCGGTCTTCATCGCATCCACTATTTTACCCTTTAAGCCAGCTCCAAACCGAAGAGGAGCAATCAATACTTTCGCAGAAGAGATCGCCTCATCAGCCGATTCTGCCCGACCCCGAATCAGGAATCCCGATTTCGGATCGTGAAGCTGCATCACCTTTTGGGATGGATATGAGCCCCAGATATTCAGCACGGCATCGGGCAGTCTCTTTCGAACCAGTGGCCATACTATCTCTTTCAGCAACAACACGGAGTCGTAGTTGGGTGGGTGACGAAAATTTCCAATCGTGCAAAATCCTTCTCTCTGATCAAAGGGCTTGATCTCTTCCAACACAGGCAACTCATCTTCATCCAGCATGAATGGCATGTAGTGAAGCAGCTTCTCATTGATGCCAAACAGCTCTTTTAACATCCGAATCTCTTCTTGTGAGATCATTAGCGTGAGGTCGCACCTGTAGATGGAGGCGATCTCTCTTAGGGCAACCTCTTCCTTCAGCAGATCTTTTTCAATGAACTCCCTCTGTGCTTTATATGCAGTTCTCCGGGCCCTCCTGAGGCAGTGCAGATCTTCCGTATCCAGAACTCTGAGGGCATCCGGACACTGCTCTGCAACCCGCCAGCCAAACTGCTCTTCAGTCATGAAGCGATCAAAAATTACCAGATCAGGGTTCAGCTCTTTTACGAATTGGTCAAAAGATGAATCGTTGAGTTTTACCGACTCTTTATCAACACCGTAGGTGCTGAGATCAGCGGCAAATTCGCTATCGGCTGCAGCAGATACGAAAGTGATTCGATACCCGGCGCTAGCAAATAGGCGAAGCAGCTGTATCATCCGGCTGCCAGCTGCCGATGAGGCCGGTTCAGGCCAAACGGTTCCAATAATCAGAAGTGTTTTTACTTTTTGAGTCATGGCTGAAACTATTCAAAAGAGAGAGCAATTTCATCGGCAAGCTGTAAAATGAGTTTTTCACGCACAGATAACAAAATACCCGGCTCAATTAAATTTGCACTTTGTCATCTAACCCGCTGTTAATCACATACGATTTGATAATTTCTATTTAAACATCGATCTGAATCTGAAATATCATTACAATCCCTGGTTGATTTGACTTCAGCCACTAAATAATTTCATTCCATGGGGGCCAAATTACTGCTTGCCTTTTAGTTAACAGCTGTCCGGCTCCAAATTCCAAACAACTTACCAGCCCTTGATCGCATTTCTGTAGAGGGCCTTGGTAGACAACCAAAACAGAGAGGTTGTATGAAAAAAAGACAAACCAATCGAATGTTGGCTGCATTCGCCATTTTGATAGTGGCAGCAGCCTGTAGCGACTCGCCAACCGGCACGACAGAACTACCGTCAGGTTCAGACCTAAACCTGATGCAGAGTGAACAAACCGCATCACTTTCGATGGAATACGAGGTGGTGATGAATGGATTGATGAACCCGAGAGGCATGGCTTGGGGACCGGATGGGAGCCTGTTTGTGGCTGAAGCCGGGGAATTAGTTACAATTGGTGGATGTGCTGAGATTGCCAGGGGACAAAACTGTATCAGCAACACAGGGGCAATAACCCGGTACCGTAAAGGTATTCAGCAGCGGATAGCTTCGGGACTACCATCTGTCACTCTTAATGGAACGGAAGGGGTTGATGGTCCGCATCACATCTCATTTCATGGCAACGGAGCGATGATGGTTACCGTGGGCTGGGGATGCGATCCAGCAGCCAGATCGGAGCTAGGGAGAGCCGGAAAGGAGTTTGGCTCCATCATTCACGTGAATAATGGAGGTCAATATCGGGTAGTTGCTGACGTGGCTGACTTTGAGGGGGCTAACAATCCGGACGGTCTCGTTCCAGACTCAAATCCATATGGTATTCTCTCGGAAAGCGGACGACACTTCGTTGTGGACGCAGGAGGAAATACCCTCCTGGAGGTCAGAAATAACGGAAGGGTCTCATTGGTGGCTACGTTCCCTCAGGTTGTTGCAGATGAACCGTTTGGGGTGACAGATGCTGTGCCAACGCAGGTCCGCCGCGGTTCTGATGGAGCTCTTTATGTGAGCACACTTACAGGGGTTCCTTTCCAACCAGGGCTTGCAGCGATCTACAAAGTGGAACAGGATGGCACACTCACGGTTCACGCAGCCGGGCTCACTTCCGTTACCGATTTCGACATCGCGCCTAATGGAACAATCTATACTGTGTCGTTTGGGAGCGCACCATTCTTAGGTGGACCGGGCGTGTTGTCAAGGATTGACTCATCCGGGAATGTATCCATGGTATCTGATCAATTAATCACTCCAACCGGAGTTTTAATTGGTTCAGACGGATCAGTCTATGTAACAAACAGAGGCGTTATACCCGGCCAGGGCGAAGTGATCCGCTTCTCACCTTAAATTTCCATTATCAAACTAAACCACCCTGCACTGAAAGTACAGGGGTTTAGTAACGGACTAAAGTCCTATTCGAGGATAAAATCTGAGTCGTCATCATCCTCCTTACTTCTGTGGTGCTCAAGGTAC
>JAFIFA010000091.1 GCA_020832225.1 Balneolaceae bacterium | reverse complement strand
TTAATCTTATGACGATCTTGTAGGTCAAGGTGGTTGTATTTTGGCATGATAACTTAAATATACCACGCTTGGCCGAAAACCCTGAGGGGCGCGCCCCTCAGGGTTACTTTTTCGTGTTGCACTTATTACTTGAACTCAGACCTTTAAAAATTCCCGCTTCTTGTGTAAGAAAGAGGAAAGGTTTATGTTTTCATGATAACTAATATCCTACGTCAACTTTAGGCCAATATTACAGATGAGAAATTCTAGCATCCGACTCACCCTGTTATTTTTGATTGCAGCGGCTCTTAGCATGATGGTACTACATGGTTGCGGACCCAGTGAAGAGGAACTGCGCGAACAGGAACGAGCTCGCCAGCAGGCCGTTCAAGACTCCCTGGAGCTCGCTTATGAGCAGGAGATGGAGCAAATGAGGCAGGACAGCATTGAGCAGGCCAGACAAGACAGCATTGCAGAGGCTGAGGCAAGAGCACAGGTTGTCTACTCCGATGACGGTGCGTATAGTCTACAGATCGAATCATGGAGATCCAGAACAAAGGCAGAAGCTCAGATGAATCTGTGGAAAGAGCGCGGATACGATCGCGCATTTGTTGCTGAATTTGGTTCTGCAGAGAGTGGCGACTTGTGGTTCAGAGTGCGAATTGGGCGGTTTGATGACCGTCAATATGCTGAGAACCTAAAAGAGAAGTTGATGGAAGAGTATGGCACCGATTCATGGATCGCCCGCGGAGATCTTCCGGATGAAGATTACGAACCGACGGCCGACTAAAAATTTTAAAATTTTGGCCAAAAATTTAAAAGCTCCCGGTTTGGCCGGGAGCTTTTTTTATTTGAGAGCTAAATAAATAGTTAAAATCGGAGATTTACTCCAACTGCAAAGCGACCTACGTTACTGAAACTCACATCATCTCTGCCTTCCAGCCTTGCAAGCCTGTACTCGATAAATGGCTTGATTGTGGGAAGCAGATCTAGTTCAAGCCCGCCAAAACCGTTCCAGTGAAAATTGGATTCATCAAAACCTTCTCCATTTTCACTAAAATCGAATGTTTCTGCGCCTATCCCAACGCCGACAAATGGCTTTACGAAGCCCAGACCCAGCCCTGCACTTAGTGCAACTCCATAGTCGTACGCTTCAATTTCACGGCTAATGCTAATGTTGTCTCTTGTAAGATCGCTTGTTTCATTGAAGTAGCTGAAATGAGCCCTGAAGTTCAAATCGACAACCGGCACCATATTCAATACGGAGCGTTCAATTCTTACACCAAACCCGTTGGTTGGGTCTTCACTTCTCACTTCATAGCTTGCTCCAATAGACCATTGTGCCTGGGCATCAGCAGCAAATGGTAGCATAAAGCAGGTAGTTAATGCGATCAATAGTAGTTTTTTCATCATCATCTTTTAGATTTGTGTGAATTTAGGGGAGTTAATAGGAATCCCGTTCTCTTTATTTAACTGTAATGATTCCCGGTTCAAGTTCTGCACAAGTTGTTAATATTTCACAAAAATTAACAAACTTCCAGGTCGGATAATAATTCAATCTATGGCATTATCCATCAAGTGAAGCCGTTTATTCAATTTAAACCACAAGAATAGTTGTGGATTTACATTCATTTTTACTAATATTAATTGCGCTCAAGTAGCGTCTCTCTTGATGAATAGTCAGGGCATCACACCGGATACGTGTGATGCCTTCTTCATTTTTGAAACCTCTCCTCTCTTTTTACGTACCCTATAATTCATCTTTGCTCTGCTCAGCCTAAACTCTATATTTGTGGTACCATTCAACCCTATTAATGCTGTACAGCGATGAAAAATTTTCGAATTGAACACCGAACGTCTGATGGACTCGACGTATTGGATCTGCATGGAGAGCTAGATGCACATACCGCTTCCCACCTGGAAGAATCACTAAAAACCCTCATCAACAGCAAAAAACCCTACATCATTGTCAATTGTGGCAAGTTGGATTACATAGCCAGTGCCGGCCTTGGGGTTTTCATGGCATACATCGAAGATGTGAGAGAGATCGGAGGAGACATCAAACTTACCAATATGAATGATAAGGTTTACAACGTGTTTGATCTTCTTGGCTTTCCCACACTCTACGACATTCTGGAAGATGAGCGTGATGCAGTGAAAAAATTTGCTTCACAGTCCTGATCAATCAATTTGAAAAAAACAGCCACATATCACATTGCTGTCGGTGCCTCGACAGAAAACCTGGCTAAAGTTCGGGATTTTATATCTGAGCATGCTGTCAGCGAAGGTTTTCCATCGGGCAAGGTGGCCGACCTATGCCTGGCGGTTGATGAAGCCTACACCAATATTATCAAGCACGCATACAACAACGACTCTTCTAAAGT
The DNA here is from genome assembly GCA_020832225.1 of Balneolaceae bacterium. Classification (GTDB taxonomy): domain Bacteria; phylum Bacteroidota; class Rhodothermia; order Balneolales; family Balneolaceae; genus Rhodohalobacter. Next base: position 6,836 of record JAFIFA010000091.1, on the reverse strand, counting down.
TGTAGAGATCGACCTGGAATTTGATGATAAGCAGATCTGTGTATGTCTCACCGATCAGGGTGAGAGTTTTAGCGTAGATAGCGTTGAAAAACCGAATATTGAGCATCAGGTCAAAAAGAAGAAACGCGGTGGAATGGGTGTCTACCTCATTCACAAGCTGATGGATGACGTAAATTACAAAACCCGGGGCAGGGAAAACGAGATCCGCCTCTACAAGAACCGGGAGTGACAGGGTGGAAAGGTCAGCAAGTGATATCTCAGAACGGCAATCCAGGTTTGACCTGAAGACCGTTCTCGAAACCAGCCGTATGCTGATCGAGGCTCGCGACAGCGATTTCGTACTGGAGAACCTTCTCTTTATTGTGATGGGCAAGCTTCTGACTACGAAAGCCGCCATTATTCTCCAGAAGCCATCCAACGGTAAGCATGTGATCGTAAAGCAGCGTGGAATCGACCAGTTCGGTGAAGGAGATGAAGTTACTTTCAAACTTAATCGCGAAGGCAGAAAACAGCCGCACATCCACTTTCAGGATCAATCTGAAAACCTTCCCATGTTAAATGAAAACATGGATGGCACCCTATTCTTTCCGCTCAGAACCAGCAATCACCATCTGGGTTATCTCTTCGTTAATAAAAAAGCCAATGATCATGCTTTCACCGACGCAGAGCTCGAGTTTGTTGAGAGCCTCTGTATTATATCCTCCGTTGCGATTGCAAACTCTCAGCTCATTGATGAGCTGAAAGGAACCAATCGCAAGCTCGATCAGCGTATTCATGAACTCAACACACTGTTTGATCTCTCAAAAGAGTTTAACCTGCTTGCCGATCGCGACAAGATTACAAGAATCTTCAAATTTGCTCTGCTTGGGCAGCTTTTTGTCCGCACCTTTTTCCTGATCTATAAAACACCCGATGAAATATCCTTGCTGGCATCGAGCGGGATGAATGAGGAACCGGCACAGAGTGAAATTCAATCCCTCTTTGAGGAGTGCCCTGTTGACATCATGATTCCAGAGCCCGACTGCATTGAAAAACACCCCTTTCTTGACAAGAATAGAATTGCCTATCTCGCCGGGGTTTCCATTCAGGGTGATAAGGTTGCGGTTGTGGGTGTAGGAAAACGGGTGAATGGAGAGCCCTATACCGAAACAGACTATAATTTCCTCAACTCACTTGCCAATCTGGCTGTGGTCACCATTCAGAAAACGTTCTTTCTTGAAGAACGGATTGATAAAGAGAGAATAGAGGAGGAACTCTCCATTGCTAAATCGATTCAGACCGGGCTGATGCCCAATCCAATTCCGGAAACAGAGGGGCTTGATCTTGCTGCAATCACGATATCATCCAGGGAGGTTGGAGGTGATTACTTTGATGTGGTAAACACACCCGATGGAAGCACTCTATTGGCAATCGGGGATGTAACAGGAAAGGGTGTTCCTGCAGCTATGCTAATGGCCAACCTGCAGTCGATGTTGCATGTTTTGCTGCCCATTGAAATTTCACTGGCCGACGCAACCGGCCGAATCAATGAATTGATCCATCAAAATACCCCGAGCAACAAATTCATCACCTTTTTCTGGGGAAAATATTCTCACTCTAAACGAAGGTTTCGGTATGTAAATGCCGGACATAACCCGCCTCTTCTTCTTCGTAAGGGGAGTGATACATTTGAGGAGTTATCGGATGGAGGGTTACTCCTGGGTGCTATGCAAACTCTTATGCCATATACCCAAACCGACATCTTCCTTGATCAGGGAGATCTGGTGGTAGGCTACACCGATGGGGTGAATGAGGCGATGAACCCGCAGGAGACCGATGATTTTGGTGAGGAACGCCTCAAGAAGACCATTTTGAAAAATCGGAACAAGAGTGCCTCGGAAATTCAGAAAGCGATTATCGATGATGTCAATAAATTTGCGGGACAAAAACTTGACGATGACCTTACCCTGATTATTTTCAGGGTCTCCTGATAACGCCAGCCCCCATCACACCAGTCATGCCGGCTCCTCTCTGATGTTCCGCGAGTGCCATAATCGCTTCGTAGGTTCTGTAACGATTCTTAATCTCTTTAACATACTGTACCGGTTCAATCCCCCTTGCAAAACCGTAACGTGCATGCTGGTGATAACGCCTTTGCATCAGCTTCAGCAAGGCATCAGCAACATTCTCCCACTCGTTCGGGTCTTTGTTATGGTCGATAACGAGCCTCCTCGCATCCGCCATATGGCCCAAACCTACATTGTATGTAGCCAACGCCATGGCCCATTGATTGGTACTATCCATGTAGGCATAGTGATCGAGGTGTTCACGAATGATGCGGGCTCCCTCCTTTATGTTGGTCACAGGGTCGTAAAGTTCTTCGTATGGAGTTTCAACAAATCGGGGAATCACCTGCATCAAGCCAACTGCGCCGGCCCAGCTTTTACTGTTTGGGTTGAAGCTCGACTCCTGTGCAATCATCGCTGTAACCATCAGCCAATCCAACCCAAGCGAGTCGGAAATGCTCTTCACAAGATCGTCATAGGGTGAGATAATACCGATACCCTGATACTGCCAGTCCGGATTGTAGTACTCCGCCATCTGACGGCTCTCCTCGAAATATTTCTGCCTCAGTACATTCAGAAAGGTAGAACGACGAGGAAGATCCCGGTCTGCCGTAAAGCGAAAGTGCTTATACAAGAACCGGTTCATTCGCGACTCGAGGTCCGGTGCGTTATTTCGGATTGCCCACGCAATTGTATCCCGCTCCGAGACAACAGGCCCCGGAATCAACCCTTCCATGTAGCGGTTCGCTGCATTAAACATATTATCATCTGCGATGGTGGCCAGCAGGCTTCCATCGGCAACCTGAACCAATGCCGCTTCGGTATCAAGGGCATCTGAAATCAACTGTATCTCGATATCGTAACCTCGCTCCTCAATGATCTCTGTGAGATTGGAGTAGTATGAACTGTTTCTTCTCACTGAGATCGGTATACCTGTTCCTGAAAGGTCTTCAAGCGTTTCGGGGTAGATGTCAAGCTCCGCCGAATAGACCAGCATCTGATCTACAAGGTTATATGGACGTGTGAATGTAGAGACCTCTCTACGCTCCGGTGTGATGGTGTAGTTTGCGGCGATAACATCGCCAACGCCGTTATTGAGAAGGTCGAAAGGGTTCTCATCTGCACCAACAATGACCACTTCGAGAGCCAGGTCATTTTCACGGGCAAATTCGCGGACCATTTCATACTCAAATCCAACCTCAATTCCCTGATTCAGAAAATAGGTATTGGAGCTATAGTAGGTAATCATCCGTAGCACACCGCTCTGACTGATCTCCGCAAAGTCTCTCTGCACAGGTTCGGTTACCGTAATGGGTGACTGTGTCACCTCATCACCGATCTCCGTCTCTTCTTCGCCGGATGGTGAGCATGATGCCACAAGCAACGCAAGCCCCAGAATGGTGCCAGTAAGCTGCTTCTTTTTTAACGTAATATGTCGATCCATACAAAAACAGGTTCGTTCCTGATAATCGGGCAGCGGATCATCTCCTTCTTTTTCCGCAGATTGTTTTATCTAATTCAACAGCATAAAACGCATCTCCGGGCTTTTTCGTTTACCGACCGGACCCCGTAAACTCCTGACCTACATCTGTTTTCAAACAAAAAGGCCAATGATTGCCAAATAATATTATTCTCAATTTAGCTCTATTACTTCAATTGAGCAAAGAAGTTGCGCTAAATTAAATGTTTCCTAACCCTTAAAAGCGCTCCCAAATACTATTGAGAGTGATTATCCACTCTTCTTTCGGGTTTGAATACGCCTTGTCCAGCTCATGCTTACACCGGTAACAATAACAAGCATGGCACCGATTGAGAGAGAGGAGGGGATCTCACCAAAAATCAGCCAGGCCGCAATGGCAGCGATTACGGCTTCCGACAAAATGAGGGTGGAGAGCAGGGTGGGAGAGATATATTTCACGGCGTAGTTCATCGAGCCATGCCCCAAAACGGTAGGTCCGGCAGCCAGGGCAATACCAACCAGGATAGCCGAGAAACTGACATAGGGGAGACCGCCCGACCAGATCAGGACCAAAACCCCACAGGTGATTGATGCGTAGAGATAGACATAATAGACATAGTCAATCCACTCTGCTTTCTGGCGGATCTTTCTTCCGAGCAAAAAATAGAAGACAAAAATCACAGCGGAAAAGAACGCCAACATATTACCCAGAAGGGCGTTTGGAAACTGCTCCATCTGGGCGTCATCAGCCAGTCCTAGCAGAACAGAACCGCCAAACGCTATCAGAACCCCAACCCACACCAGTGGCCGGAAATTCTTTTTGAAAATCAGGCTCTCAGCAATGATCAACATCACGGGATGCATCGTCACCAAAACCGATGCGGATGCAACCGATGTATAGTGCAGTGATGCAATCCAGAGGGTAAAGTGCATGCCAAGGCAGAACCCGGCCGCCATCATCAGACGACTGCTAACTCCATTTTCGGCAAGCTGATATAGTTTTTTTCGCTTTGGCAGCCAGAACGGAAGCAGAATAAGCACGGAAAATCCGGTTCTCATTGCCGCCAAAAGAAGTGGCTCCACATCGGTTGCAAAACGAACCAATATTGGTGCAAACCCAAAGGTGAGCAGTCCTGCAATCAAGAGCAGGGTTACCTTTGCAACAGGTACTTCTGATGTATTCTGGGTGCTCAAAATTCCGGTTACCGGATGCGATCCATCGACTTCACAAGCTCCTCATCCCGCTTCACAAAGCGGCCGGCCTGCCAGAAAAGGATCAGTGAAAGAAGGATCAGTCCGCTTGAAGCTACTTCTCTCCAAAGGAAGGTACCGAAACCACCCATCGAAAAGAGAACCCCCGCTGCAAAACCCAAGGCCGTAATCTGAACGTAGGTACCGATCTTTACCCACTTAAGCTGATTCGGGCGATTCTTGTAGAGAAAGATTGAAAAAAGAGCCAGAATCATGGAGGCGGTGAGTGCAATGGCGAAACCTGATCCGATCCATGCAGCCGGATCGTTCACGGCATGACGGTAGATAGGTGTAAAAAAAACTGCCAAATTGAGAATGGCAGCAAGAGAGAGAAAAATGGTTTGAGGTCTTTGTATCACGGTGAATTTCGTTTTCACTTAGCCGATTCACTCCGGGCCTTTGACACGGAGTATTTTGAGAGGTGAAAATACAAAAAATTCCGGGCAGATATCATCCGAAGAGTCAATCTGCCCGGCTCTCTCACTCTCTTTATGCCTCCCTGAGGCCAGAAACCTTGTTGGCTACCGAATCGAATGCCGAGTATAGTACCGGAACTACCACCAGAGTGAGGAATGTGGCAAAAGTTAGGCCACTGATAATTGCGATACCCATCGGGCCCCAGAATGCTGTACTGTCGGAGCCGAACTGAAAATCGGGATCGAAGTTGGTAAATAGCTGCACGAAATCGATATTGATTCCGAATGTAAGAGGAACCAGCCCCAATATGGTTGTGAGAGCTGTAAGCAGTACAGGCCTGAAACGAATCAGTCCCGCTTCAATAATTGCATTCTTCTTCTGCATCCCCTTCTCGGTTAGCTGTTTCACATAGTCGAGCAGTACGATATTGTTCACACAGACAATACCCGCCAGGGAGATAATCCCGATAAAGGTCATCAGACCAAATGGTGTCCGCGTAAGAATGAGCCCTAAAAGAACCCCAATGAGGCTGAGTCCAACCGCAGTCATAATGATGAAGGGAGACACAATACTGTTAAACTTGGCCAGCATCACAAGGAAGATGAGGGCGAAACCAACCATCAGTGCCGTTGTGAGGAAACCGAACGCCTCCTCCTGATCTTCGCTCTCACCCGTATACTCCATGGTATAGCCCGCCGGGAGTTCATCACGATACTCCTGCAGAAGCTGTTGTACTTCGGCCAGTACCTCCGGACCACTAAAGCCAGGGGCCGACTGCCCTTCAACGGTAGCTGTTCGTCGTAAATTAAGGCGGGTAATCGACCCAAGTCCGGTGCCTTCTTCAAAGTTTGCAACAGAGACAAGCGGCACCCTGGTCCCCGTGCTTGAGATGATATTTAGGTTACGGAGGCTTTCCAGGTCCTGCCTGTCGTCGGGACGTAATCTAACTACGATGTCATATTCATCCTCGCCGTCGCGCCATTTGCTCGCCTCAAGGCCGTTATTCGCAATTCGGATTGTCTGGGCTATGTCCGACATATTCAAACCGAAACGGCTGGCTCGCTCATAGTCTACCAATATCCGGTACTCTGGCAACCCTCCACTCACGTTATTCCGTACATCCACGAGGCCCGGAACCGACTGTGTGGCCGAAGCCTCAACCAGTTTGTCGGTGATCTCACGGGTAATTCTCACAATTTCGTCGAAATCTTCGCCGGAAACCTCAATGTTGACCGGTGCGCCGGTGGGCGGCCCCTGCTGCTCACCTTCGATATTCACAATTACATCCGGAATATCGCGAACCACTTCACGCAGTTTGGTCATCGTTCTTGCCGATGGCTCCGCACGGTCTCCATAGTCAACAAGGTTGATGGTCAGACGCGAGAGTTCAGGACTCTGCCCGCCACCTCCAAAGAATGGATCACCCGCAACACCGACGTTTGTTTGAATGTTTTCGATGTTCGCACGAACAGCCGGATCTTCGTCAATCAGCCTGTATACACGCTCCTGAACCTCTTTGGCAATTTCATTGCTCGCGTTAACATTCATACCGATCGGGCCTTCCAATTCAATGGTAATTCGGCTCGGATCTGTTTCAGGAAAGAACTCGACGCCGGTTGGAGCCAACCCAAACATTGCAAAGATGGTGAAAAGCACACCCATTA
>JAFIFA010000069.1 GCA_020832225.1 Balneolaceae bacterium | reverse complement strand
GGGAGCGGCGATTTTGGCCGTAAATCGGTCAAAATGCGGCTCCTGAGAGGGTTAAATGCCCTTAAAATCTACAATACGTGAAAGAACTATGGCTTATTCGGCCAAATTTTTAAATAACCCAGGGTAGTTCAAAGCCCTCTATTAACAGCTTTTAAATATTAAATCATTTAAAAATCTTTGGTTTATCGATTAACTGACAACTTTAATAATGGCATTTGTTCAATTCCAGGACTTTTATTTAACGGGTTATTTACAAACGTAAAAACCCCTCCGGCTTTCACCGAAGGGGTTTGAACTGTTTACTCAGATTTGCACAGCGAAATGTTAATTCACATCCCACCAGAGTCTTGTATCGGGCGCATCTGTTCCCTGTGAACCAACGGCTGCATTGTAGTTCACGGAGTTGATCTGTGATTCCGAAGTCGGGTAAGCCTGACGCCTCGGAATTTCACCGCTCTGGTTCAGTGGAAAATCGTGGGGAGTTAGTTCCGGATATCCTAAACGTCTCCATTCTGCCCATGCTTCGTATCCGTTCGGGTAAAGCGCCACCCATTTCTGGGTACCGATCTTCTCCTGCCAGTTTCCGGAGTTGTAAGCCACTTCAGGGTTTGACACATAGTTGGCGAATGAACCCGCTTCATACACGTTCCATTGATTCCATGACGCCTCAATCGCTTGCAGGTAGTAGCCTTCAGCCGATCCGGAAAGCCATCCTCTCTCCACAGCTTCCGCCATGGCAAAGTGGAGTTCTGCTACCGTAATAATCGGAAGAGGTGCATCCTGTGCGCGAATCGCCATTCCCGGAAAGGAGATAGACGCATTGGTGATATCACCAGGATTTTCGGTGGAATAGGGCATTCCGCGAATGTTATCGAAGGTGATCTCATCCCCCGCTGTGTAGAAATCCGGGGCGGGATCCGCATAGCGAAGTATTCGCGCGTCTTCCAGACCAATCATATATTCGGACAGCACATCGGAGATCGCATAGTCGGTACGGGTAATGAACCGCGCAAACCAAGGATTCTGATTGGCCGCTTCCGCCATGAAGGGGTACATCACATCTTCGGTGATCAGACCGCTGTTTACGGCGTCCACAAACTCAGATTGAGCAACAGATGCCTGCCCTGTATCCGCCATCCGGAGTGCAATACGCGCTCTCAGGCTGTTGGCGAAGCTTTCCCACAGCTGCATGTTGCCGCCAAAGATAATGTCCCCGTTTACGCCGGGTCCGCTATCCATCTGGGCAACCGCACCTTTCAGCTCATTGATCAGATCCAGGTATATCGCCTCTTGAGTATCATAAGACGGACTGAAGTTACTGCTTCCCTGAAGTGCACTGCTGTAGGGAAGCATTCCCCAGCGGTCGGTCATCATGTGGAAGTAAAACGCCTTCATAATCCGAGCAACCGCAATCTGGTTGGCGTTGCTTCCGCCAGAGAGGGCATCTGCTCGTGTGGCTTCATCTGTATTCAGATTGATGATGGTTTGCAGATCCATTAGCGGACCTGTGTACCATCCATTGAAATCTGACGTGGTGGTGGAGTATCGGGAATCGTCGTCGTACTGGGTTTCAGCCATATACTGAACCCAGAGGTTTCCGATTACGGCTCCCGAATAGGTACCCATATCCCGCTGCACGTTGGTAAGCAGCAGTTCGGTTCTCACCTGTGATGGATTGTTGGGATCCACATTTAAGCTCCCAAAATCATCACAGCCGAAGAGGATGACTGTAGCCAGCACCATCAGTGCGGCTTTGCCACCGGGTAGGCGACTTGATTTATCTTTTACTTTCATGATTTATCCTGATGTTTAGAAGCTCAAATTGATGTTGAACCCAATCGTACGGGTAGATGGCAGCCCACCTCCTTCCCAGAATGCGAAACCGGTCGCGTTATTCTGGATGGATGAGGGATCCACACCACTCACGCTGGAGTAGAGCAGAAATGCATTCTGGACATCAAGTGCAACACTTGCTCTCTGAATCGGCAGTCCTGCCAGCAGATCTACCGGAATGTTGTAGGTGAGTTTGATCTCACGAAGCTTGATGTAGCTGGCATCATAAATCCACTCCTCTTTGATGTTGAACATGAATGGGTAGTGGAGCGACGCCTGATAGAGATAGGCCACATCGTTTCCGTTTACATCCACACCTTCCACAAGTACACCACCTGAAGCAGAACCTGCATTATTCAGAGGCACAAAGGCCACGGTTTCGCCGGCTGCGTTCACAACAGGATCACGAAGCGGATTGCCGAGTGTGTTATCACCCACCGTCATACGGCCGAGACCTGAGTAGGCATTAAACATTCTGGTGAGAGAGTAGAACTGACCACCTTTCTGGAAGTCCATAAAGGTTCCCAGGGAGAAATTGCGGTAGTTGATATCCAATCGGAAACCACCGGTCCAATCGGGGAGAATATTACCCAAATCCTTATTGGTCTGAAGGGCATACATTCCGTTCGGGTTCACAATACGTTTGCCGGTTGGCTCATGAATTGTGTAGCCACCATAACCACCTGTGGTTACGATATTCCCCCACTGGCGTCCCTCCTCCGCATAGAGTGCGGCTCCGAAGAATCCACTCTCCAGCAGGCGGGTTGATATGCCTTCGGCCAACTCATTCACACGGGAGGTACTGGTAGCCCAGTTAAGGGACATGTCCACATTCAGGTCGCGGGTCTGAACGGCTGTACCGCCAAGTTGAACCTCCCATCCTGTTGTGGTAAACTTACCGGCGTTCACAACCGCCTGGCTGAAACCACTCGCCCCAGGCACCTGAAGGCTCAGAATCTCATCCTCACGCACAGATTGGTAGTAGTTCACGTCTGTACGGAGTCGTCCTTCCAGAAAGCGAAGATCAATTCCCACCTCATAATCGGTTGATATGGCAGGTCGCAGTTCCAGGTTGTTCAGTGTATTTGGCACTGTCTGTGTAGGAAGGTTTCCATACGGAGTGCTCGTGCTGAATGTCTGGAAGATCTGATATGGATCGAGATCATTACCCACCTGTGCAATCGATGCTCTCAGTTTACCGAAAGAGAGAATTTGCTGTCTTGCAAACAGATCAAACTCGGTAAAGACCAGGCTTGTCGACAATCCGTAATATAGGTAGGAGTTGTCGTTACTTGGCAGAGTGGACGACCAGTCGTTTCGCAGAGACCCTTCAAGATAGATCAGATCTCTAAAGCCGATTGTAGCCGTACCGTAAACGCTACGAACCTCTTTCTCCGATCGGAAACTGGAAGTATTGGGGCGATCGACCGATGCCGCAATATTGAAGAAGTTTGGCGTGGATAGACCACCGGCTGTAGACTGCACCACAGAGTTGAACTTCTCATAGCGAAGGTTACCGCCCAGATAGGCACTTAGTGAGAAGTCACGATAGTTCTCCTCAAACTGGGCTCCCGCCTCATAGTTCACTTCACGACGGTTTCGCTGAGCAATGTAGTACCAATCCTGCTAAAGGCCGCCTGTGGCAATTCGATCTTCAACTGTAAAGTTAAACGCATCAAGATGCACCTTACCAATCAGCTGAATGTTATCCCGCACCTTGTAGCTCATCGTATAGTTTCCAAAAACTCGATCTCTGTCGTCGTTGGCTACGTTCTCAAAAATGGAGAAGAACGGACTGTCCCAGTATAGGGGACGAAGATCGGTGTTGGAGCGAATTTTCCAAGATGTTGGTGTTCCGTCTGATGTTCGGTACTGCCGAAGTTCATCCATGCTGAGCTGACGCTGAAACCACTGGTTGAACGACTGTACCGGGCTTCCTACGGATGGTGAGTATCCCTGAGCAGGGCGCCCTTCTCCTCTCGTATTCATGTAGTTAAACGCGATCGATGAAGTAAAGCGGTCTGAGTGGCTGAGGGCACCATTGAAATTCACTGAATTACGATCAATGCGTGAGTTTGGGATCACTCCGCTATGGTTGAGGTTATTCAACCCGAGACGATAGGAGATGTTCTCTGAACCGCCGGTTACAGCCAGGTTATTTGAGAGCCGAATACCGGTGTCAAAGAAGTTACGGACGTTATTCGGTTGTGGGTCCAGTGGAATCATCCGGCCGTAATCACTCTGTCCATCACCTGTAAAATCGTGATCGAACCATGACCACCATGGACGATACATCTGCCCATCCATACGAGGGCCCCAGCTTTCATCTGCTGCATAGTTAAGGCCCGGATAGGTCTGTCCATCGCGGGGATCGGTATATTGAATGAAATTCTGGTTATACCCTCCGGCATATTCATTCTGATATCTCGGAAGGATGCTGACGCTTTCGAAATAGGTACTGTTGGAGAAATCTACCTGAATAGGCTGACCTCTCTCCATCTACCCTCTCTTGGTGGTGATCATGATCACACCGTTGGATGCCCGGTTACCATAAAGTGCAGACGCTGCAGCTCCCTTCAATACGGAGATAGACTCCACATTTTGAAGGTTGAGGTCTGAAATGAGGTTGCCGAGATCACGTCCCCTGGCCGATGCAGAACCTTGAGGGCCGGAGACCATAAAAGCGCTGTTATCCATCGGAGTACCATCTATCACAAAGAGTGGCTGCCCGTCAGATAGTCCGTTTGCGCCCCTAATTCGGATTCGTTCAGAGCCACCGATATTGGCACCTGCAGACCCTAAAACCTGAACACCGGCAACTTTACCGGCAAGTGCGCCAACCACGTTGCTTTGATCTATCCGTGAAATAATATCACCCCGAACCTCCTGAACCGCATAGCCCAGGGATTTCTCCTGTCGCGGAAGGCCAAACGCTGTGACAACCACGTCCTCAAGGGCCCTCACATCCTGAACCATAGCTATATCCAGGTCGAGAAGGGCTGAATCGAGTGTAATTGTCTCTTCATATGTCACATAACCAATCGAGCTAACCCGAAGGGTGTATGTTCCATACTCTACATTTCGGATCTCGAAGTATCCGTCAAAATTTGTAGCATCGCCACGTTGCAACTCCATGATGAAAACATTTACCTGAGGTAACGGTTCATCTGTGCGTGAATCAGTGATTACTCCTGAAATAGTGCCGGACTGCGCAAATAGCATTGGCACCGTGAACAGCAAGCAGATCACTGAGGTTAACAGTAGCTTTTTATACATACTACCACCTCATCGGTTTGATTTTTTAAGGAAAAGAAGTACCAGGTAAGCAGACGGGTGGATAACCCATAAGGAATAGAATAGCTTAATCAGCCAAAACCGAAACTATATTAGGTAAGCAACCCCGGTTTTAGCTTCAAACAGTAGCGCACTCCGGCTCAACCCCGGAATACTTGTTTGCCATCAATCCCAATTATCCACAACATCTGAAATAATTCTACTAAAGTGCGGGAAAAAATCAAATAGGGTTTACGCACAAATTTTTGTGGACTAAACCCTACAAAAGCAGAATCTTGTAGTGCAGAAAAATTATTTACTTATTGATCAATGACGCTCCCTTGGTATGGAAGCTGGTAATCTTGTGAGGATCTCATAGTTGAGATTGTTGGTCATCTCACCAAATGAAGCCACGGTTATCTCATCGCCTCTTTGCCTCCCGATCATCACAACCTCATCTCCCTTCTTTGCGCCCTCAATGTCTGTGATGTCAACGGTCATCATGTTCATATTCACCAAACCGCTTACACCTGCGCGCTCACCACGGATCAAAACAAATCCCGTGTTGGTGAGGTTTCGGCCAAATCCGTGCGTGTACCCCACCGGTACCGTTGCAATTTTCATTCGCCGACCGGCCATATATACATTACCATAGCCGATAAACTCCCCTTCATTGACCCACTTGGTGTTCATGATTTCGCTCTTCCAGGTCATCACCCTCCTCAGCGGATCGTGATCCCGGTCCATTACATGGTTTTTCAGATTGTGCATGTAGATCTCCCTGCTTGGCCAGAAACCATACTGGGCAATTCCTACACGAACCATATCGTACTGCTTCTCCGGAAAGGTGAGAAAAGCGGCTGAGCTGGAGGCGTGAGCCGGAGGCCTCTTCCCGAAAACTGATTCCGCAACTTTCAAAGCATCCCTGAATGCATCATCCTGATTTTGAATCCTGAAGTAGTTGGCAACACTCTCAGCACCGGCATAGTGCGTGCAGATTCCCTTAAGATCAAACTGTTGGCTGTGTGTGCGAATAAACTCAAAGAGATCGCGCCACTCCCCCCTTCCAAACCCGGTTCGGTTCATACCGGTTTCGATCTGCAGATGAACCCTGGCCTTTTTCCCAACTCTCTTTGCTGCATTGAGAGCGCTATCCAGCCTCTCATTTTCAAACAGGTAGAACTCAATTCCGTTGTCGATGGCCCACTCCAGCTCTATATCCCGAATCATCCCCATAATCATCACATCGGTATCCGGATTGGTTCTGAACTTAAGTACTCCCTCCGCCTCATCGGCACTGAAGACCGAAAAGTGATCGACCCCCGACTCTTCAGCCATCGGGATAAAAGCGGAGATTCCGTGACCGTAGGCGTTCCCCTTAATCACCGATGAAAGGCGAACTCCGGGCTTCAGCCGGCTTTTTAGGTAGCTGATGTTCTGTTTCAGCGCTGACTCGGAGAGTACTATTCTTGAGGATTGAAGGCTCTTCATAAAATCGTTTTGTTATAGCTTGTTTGGAAAGCTTGATTAAGATACAGGAATCGTTTTTTCAGGAAAAACCCGATTCCGGATGGCTAATCGATTCCGGTTTTGTAGGCTAACTCTGCAAACAGATTTACTCCGGCGGGAATCAGCTCGTCATTAAAATCGTACGTCTCCGAGTGCAGCGGCGGATGATCTGCACCGCTGCCTAAGCCAAAAAGGGTAATCGGGCACTTTTTTCTAAACTCTCCGAAATCTTCACTCCAGGGAAACGGCTCTTGTATCTCCTCAACTTCAAGTCCGGCACGCTCTGCTGCTATTTTAATGATGTTTGATGAACCTGATTCATTAATCGTGGCCGCGAACGGTTCAATCCTCTTCCAGGAGAGTGCTCCTTCAAACGTCTCCCCCGCTTTTGCAGCCAGCTTCTCTATAGCCCCTACTGCACGATTTAGCTCACTGTCTGATGAGGAGCGAATGGTATAGCCCAGACGTGCGGTACCCGGACTGATTCCGTATGCCGGCTCGCCCAACCTTATGTAGGTGTTGACCACCTTGCTGATTGGATCGGACTTTTTAAAGGAAGAGAGTCTCTTTTCAACTTCAAGTATGAGGTTAGCTATCTCTTTGGATGGATTCACACCCTGCTCAGGGTAAGCGGCATGGCTTGAGCTCCCGCTAAATTTCACCTCCAGGCCTACAGACGCAGCTGCAAACACACCATCCCGAATCAAGACCGTGTTTTCACTGAACCCGGGCAGATTGTGCAGTGCAAATGCATGATCTGGTTCGATCTCCCTAAAGCGGCTGTCTCCCATCACCTGCAAGGCTCCTTCCCCTGTCTCCTCAGCCGGTTGAAAAAGAAGCCAGATATTGGCCAGGTCTGAACGCTTTCTTGAGAGAAGTGATCCAAGACCGAGCAGAATTGCCATATGTCCGTCGTGCCCACACCCATGCATTACGCCGTCATTTTTTGATCTGTGAGCCCTTTTGCCCTCCTCTTGCACAGCAATCGCATCCAGCTCTGCCCTGAATAGAAGGGTTTTCTTCGTTTCTGATTCACTCCTGAAGAGCGCCATCACACCATTACCACCAACCCCCTTCTCTATTCGATCGGGGTCCATCTCACTAAGCGTCTGATATAGTTCCCGGGCCGTACCTTCCTCACTACCTGAGATTTCCGGCTTTCGATGGAGTGACTTTCTGATCTCAATTAACCTGTTAATCTGCTCGCTTGTCATTGCTTTTGGGTAGAATTAATTCAATCAGCTCAAAAATAACGTTTTTTGAAGCTATTTGAGGTTATCGGAACGTTTTATCTGAATGAACTACGATTTGAGCATTCAGATTTTTCATTTCATAGCAATAAAGGTGGGTTCTTTCTTACTATATTTGTTTCTAAAGACGATAATCGATGCTCCATTATAAATCAGGATGCTCAATTGAATCACTATAAGACGACTTTCGACAACATGCCGCTGCCGGCCATCGTTTTAAAGCCGGACAGTCCAAACTTCACCGTAGTTGAGATTAATGAAGCCCTCTACACTATCCTCAAAAACCCTTCTCGCGAAATTGCCGGAAAACCTTTTTTCTCCATTTTTCCCGGAAACCCGGACAATCCTGATGATGAGCATGCTATTGCCGTAAACCGTTCTCTGCATAAGCTTTTAGAAACCGGCAAAGCGGACCAGATGGGGATTATTGAGGTCGATGAAGAGAGTACGGAGGGCACTCCACTTACCCGTTATTACGACCTTACAAATATCCCTCTTTTTGATGACAGAGGCCGAATAGAGAATATTCTCCACACAGTACGTGATGTTACGAATGAGGTTCAACAGGAGAGGGAGATTGCCAAAAAAGAGAAGCGGTTTCGTGCCCTGGTTGAAAATGGCAGCGATGTGTTGCTCATACTTTCTACTGATGGAAAACCGATCTATGCTTCTCCCACCATCAAAAATGTGCTTGGCTACACACCTGAGGAAGCACTAAATTTTGAGATCACAAATGTTTGCCACCCTGATGATATAGAAACCATCGCTTCTGAACTTGAGATAGCCATCAATAACCCCGGTGTGCCCATTAAGGTAACTCCTGCCCGAATGCGCCACAAAGATGGAAACTGGCGATGGCTGGAAGGCACCATCACCAATATGCTGGATGACCCTGCCGTAGGTGGTATCGTCGATAATTTCCGTGATGTAACTGAGACGATCGAAACACGACAGAAGCTGGAGCGCATCTATGAACTTGCAAAAATTGGAACATGGGAACTGAATATTGAAGAGCAGAGCCTTCATTGGTCACGATTTGTCCGTGAACTTCATGAGGTCCCTTCAGGCTATAAACCTGACTTGGAGAACGCAATCAACTTTTATAAGGAAGGAGAAAATCGGGACAAAATTTCGCAAGCCGTTGAGAAGACAATCGCTGATGGCTCTCCTTTTGATCTGGAACTTGAAATTATCACATTTCAGGGTAGTCATCGATGGATTCGGACAACAGGGCAGGCGGAATTTACCAATAATCGCTGCACTCGGATTTATGGAAGCACTCAAGATATTTCGCAACGAATGGAAGCGCGCGAAGCGCTGGTTGAGTCACTTAAGGAGAAAGAGACGCTCCTTTCTGAAATTCATCACCGGGTAAAGAATAACCTTGCCATTGTCTCGAGCCTAATGGAGCTGCAGGCAATGAGTACCGATGACGAAAAAGTGAGTACTCATCTACTTGAGGGAACGCTCAGGATTAAATCGATGGCCGGCATTCATGAGCAGCTATACCAGTCCAGTAATTTCTCCCGAATCAAAATGGCGGATAGTCTGGACAGTCTGATCCGGAATATACTGAACGCATTTTATACAGATTTCAGGGTAGACTTTAGGTATAAAACAGATGATGTGGAGCTGAATTTGATTCAGGCTGTACCGTGCTCCCTGCTGGTTAATGAAGTGGTGACTAATGCGCTCAAACACGCTTATAAAGGGGTGGATACGCCAAAACTGGAAGTGGAGCTAAAAGAGTTATCCGATCGTGTATACCTCACAATCATCGATAACGGCAGTGGTTTACCTGAAGATTTTAACCCGGAAAGTGCCGGCTCAATGGGCATGCAGCTGATTCGCGTGCTCACCGAACAGCTTAAAGGGGAGTTTAGTTATCGATCGGCTGAACCGGGTGCCATTTTTGAACTTCAATTCCGAAAAATGCCAATTACTGGTATTGATTTATCTTTGTGATGGGAGCTCAAAGCTCAAAGCTCAAAGCTCAAAGGGGAAAATGCAGAACTGTTGAATTGTTGAGTGAGCGGGAAGCTCAAAGCTTAAAGGGGAAGGTGTTGAATTGTTGAGGGAGGTGGAAGCTCAAAGCTCAAAGCTCAAAGCTCAAAGAGGCAAGATATTAAATAATTTATCTTCATCGATCTTAGTTTAACCATTGTGACCGTCGTAGTTAAACCATACTCTCAGCTTCCAATTGGAACTCGGTGCATCATACAAAAGCCCCAAGAACCTCTTCGGGATCGGGATAGACCTCTAATGCCTCCTCTCGCTCCTCTTCTGATACAACTCCGGGCATATCGGGTTTTCCGGGGTCAATGAAGCTTAGCTGGTAGTGCAGGTGTGGAGGCCAGTTTCCGTTCTCCTCTTCGTTACCCAGCCACCCGATCAGGTCACCTCCTTCAACTACATTTCCGGGTTTCGACTGAGTGAGTGATTTCAATGAAAGATGGCCATAGAGAGCAAACAGATCCTCTCCATCTACCTTATGGTGCAAAATAACGGTGCCCCCATAGTTGCCATCGTGATCGTGAAATGCGGTATAGGCCACCCGGCCGGGCAGTGCAGAGAATACAGGTTCGGCAGCTGCTGCCCATATATCCAGCCCCATGTGGATGTTTCGGCGATTTTCGTATTGTGGGGCGAGATACATACTGCCTCGTTTCTCATTATAACCACCAATACCCCATCCCCCGTTTTTTATAAACTCTTTCATCTCCTCCGGATCGTAGCCGGTGGTAAAATCAAATCGCTTCACCTTTTCAGGCAGGTGCATTACCGGAGCCGCTGTTGTGATCACACTTTTCATATCTGTCGCAAATGCGTAGAGGGCTGACTAACCTTCTCATTCTGCCCTTTAAAGCCTCATATTTTGTTAATCTGCCACTCGTTTTTCGATATAGTCCGAACTCATCAATCCGAGTGCACCCATATATTTGAGCTTAAACCGAATCATATCGCCAACTTTATATCCCTTCTCATTGGTTCCCACATCAAGTACAAGCATATCTGAGCTGGCATCCAGAATCTTAATCTCATCGTTTACTGGAATCAGATAGTCGGGCTGGATATCAAGAACACCGATATCAATAATTGCGCGATATGTGGTTTTGCCGTAGTCATCTTCGGCAATCTCCGTTCTCATTCCCTGTGGATTCATTCCAAGTTCACCCATAGGTACTACCGGTTTCTCAGAGATCTCAATTATCTGCGTATAGAGCTCCAGAACCTGATCACTCATCCCTTTGATGACGCCATCCGTAAAGAGATTTTTCCCAAAGAAGAGCGCCTCACCCACTCTGAAGTGGTTGATCCCAACTGGTAGCTGATTTCTGAGCACCAGCGGAATAGTCACGGTGGTTCCGCCTGAAACCAGCGGTATCTCCTTCTTAAACCGAAGCTCGATAATCTGCTTGTAGAGAGAGAGCTGAATCAACTTGTCGCCATCGGGCATTACGCCATGCAGGCAGTTGAGATTGGTTCCTAAGCCAACCACCTCAATTCCCGGCAGCTTGAAGACTTTCTCGTAAAAATTCAGAAGTTCCTCCCTCATCACGCCCTCGCGAAGGTCTCCCATCTCAATCATGATGATCACCTTGTGGGTTCGGTCCTGCCTAACCGCCTCATCAGAGAGCTCATGGAGTGTGGAGAGCTCCGTATTGAGACTGATGTCGGCATACCTCACCACATCGGGGATGGCGTCTTTCGGGGGTGGCTTGATGTAGATTGTGATCGTCTCGGGATCGATCTCCTTTACAACCTGAAGGTTACTGATCCGTGAGTCGTGTACTTCCCCAATGCCGAGGTTGATCACCTCTTCAATAAATCCTCTGCTTCCGCATAAGAGTTTGGAGGTGATACCCCACTTTATACCGTGCTTCTTAAAAAGTTCGTCAAGAAATTCGTAATTGTGGCGTAGTTCGCTTCGGTAAAGTTTGACGTAAGCCATAAGTTTTTCTCCGTTAGCCGATTGAGCTGAACCGGATCTATTTTTTCAACCTCATTTCAAGATATTTATTTGTGAAACCAAATTTTTCATAGAGAAACTTCGCGGGATTATCCGGCTCCACATGAAGGGCGATATCTCCTTCTGTTTCATCAATTACCCGTTTCATCAGCTCTTTGCCTACACCCTTTCCTCTGGTTTTGGCATGAACCGCGATATATACCAGAATATGTTCGGGAATAAATTCCCCCATATTGGTATCGTTGATAATCACCAATCCCAGTATTTCGTCTTGCTCGTGGGCGATTAAAATGAACCCATCCTGACCGGGACCATCTCCATAGGCATATCCAATGCATTTTGTAATGGCTGACTTTTGATCGCCATACTGATCCAGGTGTTTATACAGAAATTCAGCAATCTGTTCCCTGCTAAATTTTGGTTTCTCTTTTTTATCGGTGTGAATCAGCGTATATGAAATATTCAATTGTTGATCCTTTTTTATAGTCCTGATTTATCTATTTATGAGAGCTTCTATTTCAGCCTTTTGATCCGTTATTACGAGTGATATAACTTACCACAATAAAAGATATCGCAGAAGCTGTAATTCCAAATACGTTCGGATCGAGGTCATACGGCAAAGCCAGTCCGGAATAAGAGAGATAGAGTGTGGTGAATCCTCCAACAATCATCGCGGTCATAGCTCCCGCCGGTGTACTCCCTTTCCAGTAGAGGGCGCCAATAACCGGCACAAAAAGGCCAGACACCATGAAAGCGTATGAGGCCAGCATCAGATCCAGAACGTTGGTCATCATACCGGCTAAAAACAGCGCGGCAGCACCAATAATCAGCGTCACGACCTGGGATAGCCGTACGAACCGTGAGCTTTCCGGGTCGAACGGTGTGAATCGACCAATAATATCGGTTACGACATTACCTGAAGATGCCATCAGGCAGCTATCTGCGGTTGATAATATAGCCGAGAAGTAGGCGGCCATCATGATCCCCAGAAAACCAACCGGCAGTACGGTACGGAGCAGCATCGGCATTCCCGTTTCGGGATCGGTTTCGGCAATATCTTCTGCGCCAAGAAATGCAAACATCCCCTGATCGGCAGCAACTCTTGCAAAAAGTCCAAGAAGCACGCCAAGAAACGCCATGATGGGCCACTCAAAAACACCTGCTATGTACCACGCCTTTTTAGCCGTTTTTTCATCATGACAGGCGTAAATTCGCTGATAGAGTGTCATTCCTACAAACCAGATGGGAATAATCGTCACCGACCAGTAGACCAAATCCTGCCAGGATACATTGGTGAGTGAAAGCATCTCGGGTGGCACGGTTGCACGTATTGCCTCCATTCCACCTATTTCGATGTAAGCGAACGGAATCCCGATAAAGATGAGACCAAACATGAGAAGGGTCCACTGGATGGTATCGGTGTAGATCACAGCTTTGAGTCCGCCGAGCACCGTATAGAGCACGGCTACCGCTCCCATGATGTAGAGGGCCATGTCGTGGTTTAGATCGGCAAATGTTCCGCTTGCCAATTTTGCTCCAGCCAGCATTTGCGAGCTGGTGAAACCCATGTACCCAATGGCTGAGATGATCGCGGCAACAAAGGCGACATTGGCCGTATAGTAGTGGTTAAAGAGCTGGGGAAAAGTGTAAGCTTTATCAAAAGCGGGATTGCCTTTTACTTTAGGAATCAAAAAGACGGCAGCCAACCAGGCTCCAACCAAACCGGTAAAGAGCATCCAGGAACCGGAGATGCCCATCACGAAGCCAAGACCACCCAGCCCGATAGAGAACCCGCCACCTACATCGGTGGCCACCACAGAGAGGCCCACGTGGTAGCTCTTCATCTTCCGCCCGCCTACATAGTAGTCATCACCGGTTTCATTCTTCCTGAAGAAGAAGTACCCGAATGCGAGCAGTCCGATCACATATAGTACAAATATGGTCAGATCTATGGGGTGCATGCTACACCGGAGCGATTGGCTGATTCACGGTGGTTACACTCGAATTGTTCAATGAAAGCAGTAGCTGTTTATTGCAGATAGCCCTGAAACTGTTTTAATAGGTTCCTTTAAGGTAAGGGGATTAGCATGGAGCTTCAAATTTTACCTTTTATTGTTTTAGCGGCGCGCTAGGCGCATAAAAAAAGGGCGACTCTTACGAGCCGCCCTTTTCTGTAACTGATCAGAACATCTTTTGGAAGATATTCAGATTAAGAAGCTGCTTTAGCAACTACTACCCTGAAGTATTTGTAGTTTTCAGCAGGCGCAAGCTGATCTCCGTCAACCAGTTGCAGAATGAACTGCACAGACTGGCCCGGATCCAGATTGGCCGAAAGTACCTCCACATCGATAGAGGATGTACTTGAGTTTGCCGGGAAAACAGCAACGTTGTTATTTGTCAGTAGATTGAAGTGCTGTCCTTCCACCGCAGTGGTATTCTGCACTGGCTCTCCGTCTCGGTCTAACTGAGCATCTGCCACAACAAAACCAATATTGGTATCGGAATCGAAGTGTGGTGCGATAAGCTGCAGCAGGTATGAAACCTCTGCTGACGAGTCTTCCGCTCCGGCAGGGAACGTTAATGTAGAGACGAAGTTGTTGGATGGTGATCCGGGCTGCTGATATTGAGCGAACTCAACAACAGCCGGGCCATCGTATACCTTCACGATATCGTCGAAGCATCCGGTAAGCAGGAAGCCTGCTACGATTAAGCCGGATAGCAATCTTAATTTCAACTGTTTCATCTTAGTATCCGGGATTTTGTTCAAGATTCGGGTTCAGACTGATTTCTGATGGTGGAATTCTGGAGAGGAACTGGAACGACTCACCATAGATGAGTGTCGATGCACCGGTGATAGCCGGCTTCACAATGTCCATTCCCTTTCTCTTCATATCTTGCCATCTGTGGCCTTCGAAAGCGAGCTCACGACGTCTTTCCAGCAGAATTTCGTCTACCAGGTCAGCCGGTGGAACCAGCAGTTCAGCAAGACCGCGGTTTGTTCGAATCATGTTGAGATCGTCCAGAGCAAGAAGCTCATCACCTGCATTACCGCGCTCAGCATACGCTTCAGCACGTGTCAGGTAGACCTCAGAAATCCGGAGTACCGGTACGTTGTCAGTATTAGTGGCAACGGAGCCCTCATACTTGGAAACGTAACGGAAGAAGTTAGATCGTGATTCTGCAAGCTCAGGGTAGTTATCTACGTCGAGCGGGTAGAGTGCATTTCGCACATCATCTTCCTCAAGTGTTTCGAGGAACTCATCAGATGGGATGAGGTCGTAGTGGCTAAGCGGTGTCAGGATTGAGGAGAGCGCCTCATTGATTCCGAGAGACTCGGATGAGGTAAACTTCAGCTCAAAAATTGACTCAGGGTTTGGCTCGGCATTAAACATACCGGCAACACCACCTGGTCCAACAACATTGACAGATGAATTCTGAATAGCGAGAGTGGCCTGATCGATTGCATCATCCCAACGCTCCCAATAGAGGTACACACGAGCCAGAAGCGCATGTGAAGCCGCACGGGTTACGAAAAACGGACCATTGCCGTCGCTTTGAGTCAAGAAGTTGATAGATCTCAAAAGATCCTCTTCAATCTGCTCATACACTTCAGTTACAGACGCACGCGGCTTGAAGTCAGCATCTTCGATTCGCTCGGTTGGCTCAAGACGCAGAATAACTCCACGGTCAAAACCGTCCACGATTTGATTCGGCTCATAAGCATAAACCTTGACAAGATCGTGGTAAGCGAGCGCTCTCAGGAAGAGTGCTTCACCCTGAATACGGGTTCTTTCAGCCTCGGTAAGGCCCTCAACATCCGGAGCATATTTCAGAACGGTGTTGATGTCATTGATTCCCAGATACCGGTTCCATCCACCTACACCACTGTTCAGTGAGTTGATCGGTTCGCCGGTATAGCGGCCCGAGGTTTGCGGATGACCTACAGCATTGTCGGCAAGTGCATCACCGGCAATAACCATTCTCTGCCCCCAGTATGCCTGAAACATCTGGGCTCTATATGCGCGGTGATATACCGCTTTAATTCCTGTTGCAGAACCTGTGGCTACCTCGAGACTCACAGACTGCTGCGGTTCAACCTGAATAAGGTCGTCGCAGGCCATTAGAGCCATCAGAAAGGTGCTCAGCAGGGCAACTTTAATGATTGATTGTTTCGTCATAATTAAAATCCTATTTCAATTCCTGATGTGAGAGTTCTGTTTTGCGGGTAGATCGCATTGTTTGTACCCACAATTTCAGGATCGATGCCTGAGTAATTTGTCCATGTGATCAGGTTTGTTCCCTGTACATAGATGTTTGCTCTTCGGATACCAACTCTTTCAGTTACAGAAACAGGGATGGTATATCCAAGCTTCAGGTTTTTGAGTCGGATGTAAGAGGCATCCTCAAGGTATCGTGTGGATTGAGTGAATCCGGATACTCGTCCAGGGTACGCGCTATTAACATAGGCACGCTCCACGCTTGTGATCTGTCCAGGCTCGGTCCATCGGTTACGTGAGTTTCCGATCAGGCCACCTCTTCTCCAGAAAGCTCCGTCTGTAAAGCTGCCTGTGAAGCTGTTGTAGGTCTTCTGGCCAAAGTTGTACTGGAACAGAAGATCCATCTGGAACCCTCGGTAATTGAACTTGTTGAACCACCCACCAAAAGAGCTTGGGAAGGAGTCGCCAACAAACTGACGGTCGTCATCCTCAAGTGTTGCACCAGTAGTAGGTGTGTAGGTGATGTTACCAAAACGGTCGTAGAACATTGGGCGACCATCAGCAGGGTTTACGCCTGCATACCGGTACATGTAGTACTCAGTCAGCGACTGGCCCACAAATACTGAAGAGCCGATCCGGTCTCTGCCTTCGTTCAGCTCGAGAAGTTCGTTTCTCTGGAAAGTAACATTGAATTCACTTGTCCATACAAAGCCTGATCGATCGAGCAATACAGCACCGAGTTCAAACTCAATACCCTCGTTCTGAACCTTACCGGCGTTCTCTGTTAGAGAGCTGAAGCCACTGTCGTTTGGAAGTTCCCGATCCAGAAGAAGTCTGGAGTTGGTTCTTCGGTAGACATCTACGTTACCGTAAATACGGCTTTCGAATAGAGCGAAGTCAACACCCAGGTTGGTTGTTGCTGCCTGCTCCCATGTAAGTTCAGGGTTCCCAAGGCTGGATGCAGTCAGTGCAGGGTTGTTATTATATGCACCGCCTGAACCAAAAAGCTGGCGAGAAGCAAAGTTACCAATGCCGCTGTTTCCTGTAACGCCGTGGCTAACACGGAGCATCAGGTTTTCCAGCCAGTTGCTTGAAAAGTCCATAAACGACATGTTTGACACTCTCCATGCCACAGAACCGGCACCAAAGAGACCCCATTGGCGATCAGCACCGAAACGTGAAGATCCATCATAACGAAGGCTGAAGTTGGTGAGATAGGTATCATCATAGTCATACTGAACACGAGACAGGAAACTGGCAATTCGGTATTCAGAACCGAAACCGGTTACGCTAAGCGGCTCAGCAGCATTCTGGAGCGTGCGGAAAAGTCCACTTGGGAAACCCTGCCCGGAAGCGGAGAATGTTTCGCGCACTTCTCTTCTGTACTCAAACCCACCAAGAGCACGAACGTTGTGCACTTCGCCAAACGTGTCGAAGTAGTTCAAAACCTGGTTGGTGGTAAAGTTGGTTACAACACGGTTCGCGTCAAAACGGTAACCGCCGAAGCTGTCGCCAGCCGGTGATTCCGGAGCGCGATAGTCAGAATCTTCCGTTACCCGGTAGTCGAGACCCCAGTTTGTTCGGAAGTTAATGTTGTCGGTGATATTAAAGATCGCCGAAACATTACCAACAAGCTGCTTCTGAGAACTAGCACGTGTGTCGAGTTCGATAGCTGCAAGTGGGTTGTATCCGTTGAACACAGTGCCGTAAGTTCCATCATCATTCAGAATCGGGCTGGTTGGACGCATACGTTGACCAATATAGAACGGGCTACCAAAGAAAAAACCTTCCTGAAGTGCACCATTTTGATCGGTATTGGCTGCGTTAACATTAAGTTCAAAGGAGAGACGGTCAGAAGCGCGGTGATCGACATTGGCACGAAGATTCATTCGCTGCATATCGGTGTTCAGCGCGATTCCTTCCCAGTTTGTATAGCCACCTGAGATGAAGAAACGAGTTTGCTCATTACCGCCACTTGCGGAGAGATCGTAACGCTGGTTGGTACCTGTTCTCATAAGGGCATCCTGCCAGTCGTAGTGAGGCACATTGCCTTGTGCAACGTCATCAAGGGTGTATCCATCCAAGTTATTAGCAGCAATAGTTTCCCAGTTAGGGTTACCTACAAATTCGCCCCACCATTCAAACGCTTCGTACTGGAGTTCAACCCACTCCGGTCCTTCGACGACGTCTAATCGGTTAAGCTCCTCGCTAATACCAAAACTGGATGAAAAGTTAAACTGTGTTTGCCCCGCATTACCACGCTTGGTGGTAATCAGGATCACACCGTTTGCAGCCTGTGCACCATAAATAGCAGACGCGGCAGCATCCTTCAGAACTTCGATCGATTCAATATCACGTGGATTGATCGCGTTCAGAGGGTTAGAGGCACTGGAAGAACCCAGTGTTGAAGAACGGTCTACGCTCGAAATAGGCACACCATCAACGATATAGAGCGGTTCGTTGCTGGCATTAATGGAGCCGATTCCACGAATACGGACATATGTAGCACCACCCGGCTGACCGGAGAGGTTGGACACACGTGCACCCGAAATACGTCCCTGAAGAGCCTGATCCGGTGAAGCGATATCCAGGCCATCCACGTCACGACCGCGAACCTGGCTGATCGAGCCGGTGATTTCACGTCGTGGAACAACACTGTATCCACTTACAACAATGTCGTCAAGTCCGAAGACATCTTGTTGCAGTTCAAAATTGACGGTAATGGTTTCATTTGCAACGGTAATTCGCTGCTGAAGGTTTTGAAAACCCAAAAATGATACCCTTACGTCATATGTACCGGCCGGAATACTGGTAATTGCGAAACGACCTTCCGAATCTGTAGCCGCTCCTCGGTTCAACTGTTGTATAAACACAGTTGCACCTACTAATGTCTCACCATCCCTGGCATCTGTAACAGTACCGACAATCCCGCCATCCTGAGCGAATACGGAGCCGACTGTTAATGCAAGAATAATGAACAATGAATGTAACTTTTTATTCATCTATTCAGTGTTTTGGTTTTGTGTTGGCCGGGCAGACCAGCTTGCAGACGATACACAGTTCAGCCTCCCGGTTTATGCTTTTTTTACAAAGGCAGTCCTATTTTATATCAGAGAAGCAAGTAATGCAAGATTTAACCTTAATTTAATTTCATAAATAGAAGTATTTTTATTTGAATCATTTTAATCAATTAGATATTGCATATGTATATTAATTAACAATGACTAAGCGGTTAAATAACCCCTCATCCAATTTAAAACGGGCATTCAGGGTATATTAGAATTTTTATAAAGAGAGCTCTTTCTGGGTTATTGTAAAATTTATTTTACATTCTCCTGCCCTCAAATTTTGAACTACCTGGCAACATTTCGGTATCTGGGATTTATGTAAATTACTGTTAATATATATCTTTAATTGACCCGCAAAATGCTTTCCCATCATCAAGCCTCACTTTCCCCCGCAAGCATCTACTAAAACTTTAGGTGCGATAAATTGAAACCAACCCGGGTTTTCCCAGTATATAGAGAGTTTGAAGTGGAAATATTTTATCACGTTTTGGGTTGAAGTGGTCTTTTAGTGCAGTTTACAGCTAGGTTGGTGCAGGGCTTGCCTGAAAACAGCACGCTTATTGAAAAAAGCCTACCACCGGGAGTATCTGCTCAGGCTTAGAGTATAGTGAGGACAATCGCTTAGCGCATAGCCCAGAAGCAGTATTTGAACCACGAAGCTTATAGGGCGAAGCGCATGGCGCTGAGGGCATGGCGGTTTTGAAAAAAAATCCTCCACATAGAATAAGCCTACCTGGAGCAATCGAATCTGGCTTTGAGTTTTGACAAGGAAAAACGCTCAGCACTCAGCGCCAAGCGCAATGCATAAAAAAAGCCTGACCCGGTAATTCCGAATCAGGCTTTGAAAGTGGCGGGGGCAGGATTTGAACCGCGAAGCACTGCTTCGCAAGATCA
>JAFIFA010000067.1 GCA_020832225.1 Balneolaceae bacterium | reverse complement strand
ATACGCGAACAAGACTTTCGAATCAGGTTGCCGATGAGGTAAAGAGGTATTTTGATGATCGCGTCTTCTCATCCGTAATTTCGAGGAACGTGCGTTTGGCTGAGGCACCCAGCTTTGGCAAGCCATCCATTTTATATGATGCAACCAGTGTGGGAGCCAAGAACTATTTAGCACTTGCACGGGAGATCATTCAAAGAAATAAGAAGATGTTCAAGGATAGTCCGGTTCTGACTAAATAGAGGTAGTTATGTCAAAAAAAGTATTAGGACGCGGACTCGGTGCTTTTTTCCCCGATTATGATGATCAGGGTGGAGACAAGAAGAAAGAGAACAAGAGTGAAAAGACGAAAACAGCGGTTCCGATTGAACCTGCTGAACGCGTTAACATTGTTCTTGAGATCCCGATCGATCACATCCGGCCGAATCCACATCAGCCAAGAACCGATTTTAACGAAGAAGCACTGGATGAGCTTGCCTCTTCGATAAAAAAGCATGGACTGATTCAGCCGATTACTGTGCGCTATCTGGGTGAACGCCGTTTTGAACTCATAAGTGGTGAGCGAAGATTGCGGGCTTCCAAACTGGCCGGCAGAAAAGAGATTCCCGCCTATATTCGTGAGGCAAACGATGAGGAGATCATCGCATTTGCACTTATTGAGAATATTCAGCGGGAAGAGCTGAACCCGATTGAGATCTCTCTCGGTTATCAGCGGCTGATGGATGAGTGTGGTTATACTCAGGGTGAAGTTGCTGAACGGGTTGGGAAAAACCGTACAACGGTCACCAATATGTTGCGCCTGCTTCAGCTTCCTGCCTATATTCAGGCTGCACTTCGGGATGAAAGCATCACTACGGGACATGCCAGGGCCTTGATCAACCTGAAGAGCGAAAGTGATCAGAAAAAGATTCTCAAGCAGATTATCGATAAGTCGCTCTCCGTGCGTCAGACCGAAGATCTGGTTAAACAATACGACAAAAAGAATCAGCCTGCCACAAGCGGGAAAAAATCAGCCGAACCACAGGATCCATTTCTGGAACAGTTCTCCAAACGGCTTCGGGATACGCTGACCACAAAGGTGAATATCAAACAGAAGGGGAAAGGTGGTGAGATCCGGATTGAGTATTACTCGGAAGATGACCTTGAACGCCTGATGCAGATATTTGATGAAATGGGTTAAATTCGTATTTGGTCTGGTTTTTAGCGCTCTCTTTTTTGCGACAGGTACAGCTCAAAGTACCTTTTTGGAGAGGGATTACTCGCTCATAGAGTATCGAACCGGGGAAATTGAATCACTGTTGCAGGAAGAGCGGGAAGAGGAGAACAGCAATAATGAGTATCCTTCGCCGCGCTCAGTGATGTACAAGTCACTAATGATACCCGGGTGGGGACAGATTGAAAACAGGCAGATCTGGAAAGTACCAATCGTATATGGACTCTTTGCAGGTGTTGGCTTCTATACAGTTTTTTTGAATGATCAGTATCAGGAATACAGGGCCGCCTACTACAACAGTTTTCCAGATAATGATGACCAGCGGTTCGGGCCGACTCCTGAGCGGCTTCAGGGGATTAATGCAAACCAGCTGCAGTCTGAACGTAACAGTCTCAGAAATCAGCGGGATTTTATGTTTGTTGTGATGGGGCTCGCTTATGGGCTACAGGCTTTGGATGCTTATGTTTATGCGCACATGCGAAATTTTGATGTTTCAGACGATCTGTCTGCAACTACGACAGTTGGGCCGACACTAATGGCCGATGGAAGGCCGGGTGTCTCACTCAGACTCACACTTAACAGGAGATAATCAATGACTGCACCGGATTCATTTATGGAAAATGATAAACAGACGGATCACTTTGATGCGGAGAGCAACAAGGATCTGTGGAGCATTTTTAAAATAATGGGGGAGTTTGTTGATGGATATGACAAACTCTTTCGGGTTGGTCCATGTATATCTGTTTACGGATCAGCGAGGCTCAAACCGGGCAACAAATATTACGAACAAGCTGTTAAGACAGCCGAAATGATTACCGAGAACGGATTTGGCGTGATTACAGGAGGGGGACCCGGTATTATGGAAGCCGGAAACCGGGGTGCTCACAATAAAAATGGCAAATCTGTGGGGCTCGGAATTGAACTGCCGATGGAGCAGGGCGTAAATAATTATGTACATCCGAAGTATGAAATCAATTTCAAATATTTTTTCGTCCGCAAAGTGATGTTCGTAAAATATGCACAGGGATTTATCGTTTTTCCCGGCGGCTTTGGAACTTTGGATGAGCTTTTTGAAACACTCACTCTCATTCAGACCGAAAAGATCAAAAAAATTCCAATTGTTTTGGTTGGAAAGGAGTTTTGGTCAGGGTTGGTTGACTGGTTAGAGCGAATCCTTGTCGAGCAGGGGTTTATCAGTTCAGAAGATATGGATCTTTTCTATCTGACTGATGACCACGAAGATGCCGTCAAATATGTGTGCGACTTCTATAAGAAACAGAAACCGGAACCAAACTTTTCCTATTAGGAAACTTTTGTTCAATAATTGAGTTTTAAAACTTAGGTGAAGCTTTAATGATTTTGTAGATAAAATTTCATTAAGTTTAGCCCGTTTTTATTGTCAGAATCATAAACAAGATCAGATCATGATGAAATCATCTAAAATTCTACTATCGTTGGTTACAGCTTTAGCGTTCACATTTGTGATTGTTGATCAGTCCGCTGCTCAGGACGATCCGCGCGCGCAAGCTGTAGAAAAGTTTAATGAGGCTCAGGAGTACGCCGGTAACAGAGAGTTTGATAACGCAATCTCTACCTATCGTGAGGCACTTGCGATCGCTCAGGAAAATGACCTGGATGATATTGTAGAACGTGTTGTACAGAACTTGCCGCGTGTAGGGCACTCCCGTGCATCCAACGCATATAGCACTTACCAGGGTGATCGGAATATCTCAAATGTAACAGCTGCACTCGAAGCATTCAAGGCTTCTAAAGAGCTCGCCGAAGAGTTTGGCGATAATCAAATCGCTCAGCAGGCAAGAGGTGCAATCCCACAGCTCTATTACCTGAGATCTGTACATGAATTCCGCGATGAGAATTACGATGCAGCGCTGGCTGATCTGGAAACCGCTCTTGAGCTGAACGAGAATTATGCGGTAGCGTACTACCAAAAAGGTGTTGTAATGAAGGCGAAAACTCCGGACGATTTTGACAGCTTCATGGAGTGGTACGACAAAGCGATCGAAGTTGCTGAGCGAACAGACGACTCCCGAACACTGAACAACGCCCGTAATGGCGCCCGTGATGAACTGATCTACCGCGCTGTAAATCTTGCTGAAGAGCGACGGTTTAGCAGAGCAGTTGAACTGCTGGAAAAAGTAGAAAAATATGACCCTGAGTCTGCAAATGCACACTACCGCCTGGCTGAAATCCACAACGAGCGTGGAAATTGGAACAGAGCTCTTGAGCATGCAAGACGTGCACTTGATCTGGAAACCGGTGGTGTAACCGACAGAGCGAAGATCTACTTCGAACTCGGCACGGCCTACAAAGGGCAAGGAGAAGTAAGCAACGCTTGTGATGCCTTCGAAAATGCTCGATATGGTGATTTTACCGATCCTGCAAACCACGAGCTCCAGTTTGAGCTTGAGTGTCCCGGCCACAGACCATCCGGTCGCAGATAATCAACAAATTATCAAACTAATAAAAAGCCCTCAATCGAGGGCTTTTTTTATGTCTTGCATTGATTTGATTAGGTTACCGAACAACGATTTTGATAAGCAAAAGTTCAACTCATGACCGGTAACGTTCAACTCAAGGCAGCATTGATGGTGGCAGGCGCCGCTTTTCTCTGGGGCTGTATCGGTATTATTGTTGAGCTGCTCACTGAAGCCGGATTGAGTCCGCTTCAGATCGTTTCCGTGAGGGTTGTTACCGCATTTGTGATTCTCCTGGTCTGGATGCTTTTGTTCAAGCGTGATCTGGTTCCGATCAAGGCAAAACATCTGGGCTATTTCCTCGGCACGGGAATTCTGAGCATCTGCTTTTTCAACTGGAGCTACTTTACCGCCATCAGGGAGACAAGCCTATCGGTTGCCGTTGTTCTACTCTACACCGGTCCGGCATTTGTGGTGATCATGTCGCGCTACCTATTTGGTGAAAGGATCACCCGAAATAAATCACTTGCAATCATATGTACCCTGATGGGTGTCTTTCTCGTATCGGAGCTTGTACCAGGCGGTGGTATGATTACAGGATACGGTTTAATGGCGGGTATTGGTGCAGGATTTGGTTATGCACTCTACAGTATCTTCAGTAAATATGCGCTGCAGCACTATCGCCCGTTAACCATCACGTTTTGGACTTTCGCAATTGCCTCTCTCTTCATGGTGTCTGTAAACGGACACACATTCATCAATTCTGATATCAGCTTCATAAATAGTGATATTCTGATCGCTTCACTTCTGCTTGGCGTACTTATTACAGTGGTGCCGTACCTGCTCTATACGGAAGGGCTGAAGAGAATGGAAGCGGGCAGGGCGTCAATCATTGCGATTGTAGAACCGGTTGCTGCCGCTATGCTGGGTCTCTGGTTATTTGGCGACACTCTAACAGTGTGGCAATGGACAGGAGTGATCCTGATTCTCGCCTCCGTCATTATTATTTATCGCAAGCGGGATGAAGAAACGTAATTTGTGGGGAAACAACTTTCCGATTGCTGTTATCTTGGGTATCTTTTCGGCCAATTAAACGAACACTCTACCATTCAATTTTCAAATAAACCTACATGTCTGACCAACTCGCTCAGCGCTGTGTAAATACAATCCGAACTCTTTCGATGGATGCCGTACAGGCAGCAAATTCCGGGCATCCCGGAATGCCCATGGGTATGGCTGATGCTGCTTATGTACTCTGGACAAAATTCCTGAAGCACAATCCTAAAAATCCACGCTGGTTCGATCGCGACCGATTTGTACTCTCTGCAGGACACGGATCAATGCTTCTTTATTCACTACTGCACCTTACGGGGTATGAACTATCGCTTGACGAGATTAAAAACTTCAGGCAGCTTGGCAGTATCACTCCGGGTCATCCTGAATTTGGTATGACGCCTGGTGTTGAGACAACCACAGGACCGTTGGGACAGGGTTTCGGAACCGGTGTTGGAATGGCGATGGCAGAGCGTTTTATGGCCGATACATTCAACAAAGATGACCACAATCTGGTGGATCACTTTACCTATGCAATTGTTAGCGACGGCGATTTGATGGAGGGGATCTCTCATGAGGCAGCCTCAATGGCGGGCCATATGAAGCTCTCAAAGCTGATCTATCTCTATGACTCCAATAACATTTCGATTGATGGTTCTACGGACCTCGCTTTTACGGATGATTCAAAGAAGCGTTTTGAATCGTATGGATGGGACGTTCAGGTTATTGACGGCCATGATCACGCTGCAATTGAGCAGGCGATCAAAAATGCCCAGAAGACTGAGACTCCATCGCTAATCGAATGCCGTACACACATTGGTTTTGGTAGCCCGAATAAGCAGGACTCTGCAGACTCTCATGGTGCACCACTGGGGGATGATGAAATCCGACTCACCAAGAAGAACCTTGGTGTTGATCCCGATAAGAAATTCCACATACCTGAAGAGGTTCTCGCTGAGTTCAGAAAAGCTGTTGACAAAGGAGCGAAGCTTGAAAAAGAGTGGAAAAACGCTCTCTCTGAATATGAAAAAGAGCACCCTGTTGATGGTGTCAGCTTCAAGAAGTTTGTTTCGAGAACTCTCCCGGAAGATTGGGATGAGGTTCTTCCTGAATTTGAAACCGATGCGAAAGGCCTTGCTTCCAGAAAAGCATCCGGAAAGGTTCTGAATGAAATTGCGGACCACATTTTCAGTATGGTTGGTGGCTCTGCAGACCTCACGGGTAGCAACAATACAGAGCTGAGTGGTAAAGGTATTTTTGGTCCGGATAACTATGCCGGCAGAAATGTTCACTATGGTGTACGTGAGCACGCAATGGGTGCAGCCCTTAACGGAATGGCCCTCCACGGAGGAATAATCCCGTTTGGCGGCACATTCCTGGTCTTCTCAGACTACAACAAGCCATCCATCCGTATTGCGGGTCTTTCACACATCCCTTCGATCTTCGTATTTACGCACGACAGTATCGGGCTTGGAGAGGATGGGCCTACTCATCAGCCAATTGAGCACCTCGCTTCGATGCGGGCAACGCCGAATGTTCAGGTATACAGGCCTGCCGATGCAAACGAGACTGCCTATTGCTGGAAGAGCGCCATCGAAAATAGCGAGGGGCCTTCACTGCTGGTGCTGACCCGGCAAAACCTGCCAACGCTCGATCGCAACAAGTATGGAATAGCGAACGGCACCGAGAAAGGAGCCTATGTGCTGAAAAAAGAGTCTGGCAATGAGATCGATCTGATCCTTCTCTCAACCGGATCGGAAGTACACCTTGCCCTGGAAGCGGCTGAGAAGCTGGAGAAAGATGGCAAGTCGGTGCGCGTTGTGAGCATGCCGTGCTGGGAACTGTTTGAGGCTCAGGATCAGAAATATAGGGACACGGTTCTGCCGCCTAAATCCAGAAACCGAATCTCGATTGAGGCAGCGGCCACAATGGGATGGCACAAATGGACCGGAAGCGAAGGCATCGTGATGGGAATCGACCGTTATGGGGAGTCAGCTCCGTTTGAACAGGTATATGAGCACCTGGGGCTCACTGTAGAGAAGATTATCGAAAATGCAGCCAAGCTTACCGACTAATCGGTTTAATTGGAGCATTTTTGTGAATGGCGGTAAAGGTAATGTCGTCCAACGGCTTTTCATCCCCGATGAACTGTTCGATGGACGACTGTATCTTTCCGGTAATCGTCTTGGCATGAAGAGAGCCATAGATCGAAAAGAGTCCTTCCAACCGCTCCTCCTCAAACTCTTCACCGGATTCATTTCTCAGCTCCACCAACCCATCCGTGTAGAGCAGAAGACTGTCTCCCTCATCAAACTGAAATTTCTTCTCAACCATCGCCTTTTCCAGCACCTTTGTTGATGTCATACCCAAGGCAAAACCATCTGTCTTGAGACGAAATGTGGTGTCGTGCTCTTTGCTGTAGACCAATGGTATGTTATGGCCGGCTCTTGCAAAGAGAAAATGATTCTCTCCTTTGGGAAAGAACGCAGCGCAGGCTGTCACAAATGTCTTGTCGGTTTTGTTTGATTTGATGTAGTTGTTGAGCTCCAGAAAAAGCTCCTTGGGTGATGGGTGCAGTTTGTTGATTAGCAGATGCACCAGTGCCTGAATTCGCACCATATAGAGTGCTGCACTCATCCCTTTCCCCGAGACGTCCGCAATGATGACGTAGGTTCCCTTCTCGGTCTTGATGATATCAACATAGTCACCGCCCACTTCCTGGGCTGTAGCGGCAAAAGAGCTCGATTCCATATCCTCAAAATTCACGGTAGAAGGAGGAAGGAGGCTGAGCTGAATATCCCGTGCAAAATCGAGCTCTTTTTGAACATCCGACTTCTCAAGCAGCTCGATCAGCAGGATTGTCAGAAGGCCAAGAAATGATACGGGTAGCAGCAGGGCCTGATACAAACCTAAAAAGCTGAGAAAAAAGTGCATCACAAAGCTGACGACGGAGATGCCAAAAACAAGACGGCGAACCGGATTGAGCCTCTTGGTAAGGGCAGAGAGGAGACTCAGGAATTTCTGTGAAAAGGGGATAGAGGCAGGAGGCGTATCCGGATTCTTCTCGCGGATCGCATCAAAGTAGAGCTCCTTGAGACGCTCCGAATCAGACTGAAACTCTTTGCCAAGCTGACGTGAGTTCATACCCGACACATATTCCCTGTAGAATGTGCGAGTATTGTAGGACGCTTTTGCTTCGTTTTTTAAACCCATTCAGATCACTCGAAAGTATTTTTGAAGCTCTATGTTGAATAGTGTGGGAGTTTTTATAGGCAATCACAACTCTTTCCTAAAATGGGAAGATTTAGAGGGGTGGACATTGTACAGAACATCACTTTGAATGAACACCCCCCTCAGTCTCCCCTTGTTAGGGGGGATTATCGTGCTTCGCTAAAAAGTACTACCCAAATAAATCAACTGAGAGACATTTTTTATAACCTTACGGAAAAACCCCGGAAAAGTTGAGTTTAATTAAAGTTCAAACTCTTCGCTGGTACGGTAGACGGTAGCTTTCATTAGAGCAAGCAGTTCATCCGATTCATTGACCACCTTCACCTGAAAGGTCCCGGTTTTGTGTGAAAGGTTGACACACTCTGAAATGGCGCTGATCTTCTCCCCTGAGACGGACTTGCGGGTGAAAGAGATGGAGTTGTCCACCGCAAGGCTTACCCGGCCGTAGGAGGCCGCTGAGAAGGCGAGGGCGCTGTCTGCCAGTGAGAAGAGGATCCCACCATGGGTAACTTCATATCCATTAACCATCTCAGCACTGATGCGACAGCTGATCTTACAATACCCTTCCCTTACATCATCCACTTCCACACCCATCCAGCGGCTGAAGGCGTCCTTCTCCATCATCTTCATTACAATGCGGTAGGGGCGGGTCGATTTCAGATCAGCCATGGAACTGCTCACCATTCCTCACAATTCGTTTTAATAGCGGGTTGGGGCGATAGCGATCCTCACGATACTCCACCTGGAGGGCACTCATCCAATCGAGCACCTTGCTGGGACCAAGTTCATCAGCCCACTCAAGCAGACCCTTTGGGTAGTTCACACCATTTTTCATTGCAGAGTCCACATCCTCTTTTGTGGCGACATTCATAAATACCGCATCTGCCGCCTCATTGATCAGCATGGCCAGAATACGATAGAGGATCTTCTCACCTAAAACTTTATCCTGAACCGGGGAAGGGTTTTGAGCTCCGTCCCGATAGTCGTAGAAACCGATACCTGATTTCTTTCCCAAACGGCCCGCTTCAACCATCCGTTTTTGTGCAAATGATGGTTTAAATCTCGGGTCGTAGTAAAATTCGCGGAATACACTTTCAGTTACCTTATAGTTTACATCGTGCCCAATAAGATCCATCAGTTCAAAAGGCCCCATTCGGAATCCGCCCAGCTCTTTCATCGCCCAGTCGATTGTGGCGGCATCAGCAATGCCCTCTTCATAAATTCGTAGTGCTTCTCCGTAAAATGGCCTGGCCACACGGTTCACGATAAATCCGGGGGTATCTTTGGCGAGTACGGTAACTTTGCCCCATGAGTCGATCAGAGATCGAGTCTGTTTGGTTACATCATCGGAGGTGGAGATTCCGGGAATGATCTCAACCAGCTTCATAAGCGGAGCAGGGTTGAAAAAGTGAACGCCTAGAAAACGATCGGGCACCTGAAGTGAGGATGATATAGATGCGATGGAGAGTGAGGAGGTATTGGAGGCGAAAACCGTCTGTTCGTGAGTCAGGCTTTCAAGCTGTTTGAAGAGATCTTTTTTTGCTTCAGACTCTTCGATGATCGCTTCAATGATGAAACCGCAGTCACTAACGGAGTCAAGCTTTTCGGTAAAACTGATTCGGGAGATCAGTTGATCGACCTCAGTCTGTTTCATTCTCCCCTTCTCAACCTGGCGATTGAGAATCTTCTGCAGAGCTGTCTTCGACTGTTTCAACTGTTCCGGGTAAGCATCAAAAAGCACAACCTGATGGCCAAATGATGATGCAACCTGGGCAATTCCCGTTCCCATTGTGCCCGCTCCAATAACTCCAATTTTCGTCTCTTTAGTCAGCTCCATATCGATATTTTAGTTGTTCAATAGCGAAACAAAAATAAGCAATCGCAGGGCAAAACCAAGCTTGATTGAATTGATAAAATGAGATATCATAATGATATCATTACTTCAAAATAGATTCGAAATGGCAGACCTGTTAATCAGAAATATCGATAAAGAGACGCTTAAAAGGCTTAAAGAGAGAGCGGCAAGAAATAACCGGTCTCTGCAGGAAGAGCTGAAGGAGTTGGTAGAGTTTCATGCTAAACCTGACATAGATGAGACAATCAGCAAAGTGAATGAGATACTTGCTAAATATAAGGCCTCAGGAAAAACGTTTCCCAACAGCGGAGATGAACTTTCTGAAGAGAGAGACAGATGAACGCTCCGGTGATCGATGCATGCGTGGCAATTAAATGGTTTCTGCCGGAGGAGGGGTTTGAGGAAGCAGGTTCTATATTGAACTCCCATAACCGTATGATTGTGCCGGATCTGTTTTTTATAGAGTTTGACGCTATTGTGACAAAAAAGGTCAGGCAGCAGCTGGTAGAACCGGAAGACTCGTCTTTGATCATTCAGGAGATTCGAAAGCTGCCATTAGAGGTTATTTCATACTCAAAAATCCATAAGCTGGCATTTGATCTCTCTTCTGCACTTCCAATTACTCAATATGATGCATGTTATTTATCAGTTGCAATAGAGTTCAATCAGAAGGTGATAACGGCCGACAAACGATTTTTCAAAGGCATGAGATATACGCCTTACCACAACTTGGTTGAGGTTTTGTAATAGGCAGAGAACTCGGATCTGAATTGTAGCCTCTCTTCCTGATTAAGAACCCTTATATTTCGGCTTTCTCTTCTCCAAAAATGCAGCCACACCTTCCTTATAATCGTCTGTATGACCAGCCCTGCTTTGTAGATCGGCTTCCATGGAGAGATGCTCTTTCAGTGAGTGATCGAACGACTTGTTGACCGCCTGCTTGTAGAGGGAGAAGCCTCTGGTAGGAAGCGTTGCAAGCTTTGTTGCCGTGTCGGTTA
Source organism: Balneolaceae bacterium (assembly GCA_020832225.1). GTDB lineage: Bacteria > Bacteroidota > Rhodothermia > Balneolales > Balneolaceae > Rhodohalobacter. The sequence goes on along the minus strand of JAFIFA010000067.1, from coordinate 9,672 downwards.
CCGCTTCATCGAGGCCGTCTGCACCCACAACGCGGGTTATCAATCCGTACTCAAGTGCTTTTTCAGCGCTCAGTTTTTCATCCAGCATATAGAGTGCATTGGTCCGCGCAAGACCGATGATTCGTGGCAAAAACCATGTGCCGCCACTATCCGGGATCAGTCCGATTTTACTGAATGCCTGAACAAAAACGGCCTCTTTTGAGGCAATCACAATATCACAGGCAAATGCGATATTGGCACCGGCTCCGGCAGCTGTTCCCTGTACTGCGCAGACTACCGGCTTCTCCATCTCCCGAATGGCTGTTATGATCGGGTTGTAGGTGGTGCGGACGGTATCAGCCAGTTCGTAGTTGGGGTCTTTCTCCCGCTCAACAACTTCCGGCAGATCCTGGCCGGCGCAAAACGCCTTGCCAGCTGAATTCAGAATAACACATCTTATATCTTTGGTATTGGCGGCACGAAGTTCTTTCTGAAGTTTCAGCGCCATAGGTTCAGTGATACTGTTAAATTTGTCAGGACGATTTAGTGTAATGGTTCTGACAGCTCCATTTGTGCTGGTGATAATGTCGGGCATGAAATTCTTTTCAGTTACGGATTGAAACGAGGTTCTAAATTCTGTTTGAGAAAACTCAGTTGAAGCGGAGCAGCGGACGTATATTACGACTTTGTGAAGTGGGTGGAGGGTCAAACTTTTGGCGCCTTACCTGATTATTAAATTCGGTGGCCGTGAGAGGGAAGTTTCCTGTAAAGTTCTCAAATCCCGTTTTCCTGTAAATGAAATCAGTACCGATCATAAAAACAGTTGTTGCGGTGGTTGTCTTCAGAAAATCGATCTCAGGGTTTGATGAGTAGGAGTTGAAGGTGGTTGGAAAGTGAAGATCGCTGATATTGATAAACATCTCCGGAGTAAGGCGTACCATCAACTCTCTCTCTTCAGTCTCAGGGAGTTCATGCAACTGCTGTCTCAGTTGTGCGAATAGATCAGTTGCTGACAGAAGGAGAGTGAAGAGCAGTGCGTAACTGATTGTTTTCATTGTCAGATACATTTGAAGTGTTCAAAGGGCTGCTCACAACCGTGGCAATAGTATTGTGATTTACAAGCAGTTGAACCAAACTCGCTCTGAAGCTTTGTTTCAAGCGAATCACAATGTGGGCAAGGTACAATTTTCTGGGAATTTTTCAATCCCGTCAGGAAATCACCCTCCTCTTCTGTTTTCTCCGGAGGTGCAATGCCGTACTCCTTCAATTTCTGTTTGGCTTCCTCCGTCATCCAGTCGGTGGTCCAGCTCTCTTTAAAATCGGTTACCACTTTAAATGAATGAACACCCTTCTCCCTCATTTTCTTATGGATCTCCATCTCGATCGCATTCATTGCCGGACAGCCCGAATAGGTGGGGGTAATCTTAATCACAATCGGATCTTCATCCATTACAACATCCCTGACGATGCCCATCTCAACTACATTGAGTACAGGTATCTCTGGATCGATGACCTCTTCAAGCCATGACCAAATGGTAGCTTTTGATATGGGCTGTTTCACTGCCATCTGTTAACCTTTAGAATCGAATTGTGATTAACTGTAAACCCGGAGTGTTATTTCCAGGTAGCGTCCGGGTAGGAACGTCTCAGAAACTGCATCTCTGCAAGCAATCTACCGAGGTGTTCGGTGTGGCGCCCCTTTCGGGCACCAGAGAACATATACTGTTCGCTGTCGGGCACGGTGAGGGTTCCCTCTTCAATGGTTTCGTGAACGAGATTTTTCCACTGATCATGAAATGTGGAGACATCAACATAAACCTTATGCTCTATGGCAACTTGGTCTGCGTCGTCCAAATCAAAAAGTTCGCCGGTGTACATCCATATTTCGTTGAATGCTTCCTGCATTCGTTTGTGGCTCTCTTCAGTACCATCGCCCAGACGAAGTACCCATTCGCGGCTGTGACGAAGGTGATACTTGATCTCCTTCAGATGCTTGGAAAGCATGCCTTTGAACTGTTCATCATCAGTGGTTTCGATCAGCTTTTCGTAGAGAAAATAGCTGAATGCACTGAAGAGGAACTGACGAGCGATCGTAAATGCGAAATCTCCACGAGGCAGTTCCAGCATCGCAATATTTTTGAACTCAATGTCGTCCCGAAAATAAGCGTAGTGATCTTCATCCTCCTTGCCCTCCAGCTCCGCAGCATAACTGTAGAGTGAAGATGCGTGACCAATCATGTCCAGCGCAACATTGGCAAGTGCGAGATCCTCTTCAAGTTCAGGTCCGTGACCTGCCCATTCAGATAGCCTGTGGCCGTGTACAATACGATCGTCGGCCAGTCTCAGCAGGATTTCAACCAGTGCTTCTTTCTTGGTCTTCGGTATAGTATCTAATGTGCTCATTTTTGGTAGTCCTGAGTCTTGAGTCTTGAGTTTGTCTTTTCTCAAGACTCAAATCTAAATTCTATTTTCTTTTTTTGACTGCTCTTGGAACGCTGTAAAACTGAGGGTGGCGGTAGGCTTTATCATTTGCGGGGTCGAAAAATGGACCAACATCCTCAGGTGTGGAGGCTACAATCTGATCGCTTGGCACCACCCATAATGAAATCCCTTCGTTTCTTCGGGCGTAGGTGTCGCGGGCATTTTGTAGTGCCATTTCGGAATCGGGTGCATGTACGCTTCCCGCATGTTCAAAAGGTTTGCCATCTTTAGGCTGGTAGAAGACCTCCCATAGAGGCCACTCGGTATTCGTTTGGTCGCTCATATTGATGAAATGGTTCTAAATACGTTTAATTGATCTGTAAACAGAGGAATCGATTGATGACCGCTTTTCAGCGGGATTTCCATTTAAAACGGCTGTAAATCAGGAGGCTTTTTCTTTCCTCAATTTCTTCTTGCGTGCGTACTCCATGGCGGCTTCACGAACCCACTCACCACTTTCATAGGCTTTTTGTCGGGCTTTAATCCGCTCACGGTTCATAGGGCCATCACCTTTAACAACGCTCCAAAATTCATCCCAAGGTATTTCGCCAAACTCCCAGTGGCCGGTCTCTTCGTTGTATGTGAGATCTGGATCCGGAAGTTCAACATTAATGGCTTCGGCCTCCATTACCATACGGTCAACAAAGTGTTGACGAAGTTCATCGTTGGTTTTACTTTTTACTCCCCACTTAATCAGTTCAGCGCTGTTGGGAGAATCGCTGTCATTTGGACCGAACATCATTAATGTAGGCCACCACCAGCGGTTCACTGCATCCTGAGCCATTTTCTGCTGTGCTTCGGTACCTTCCATCATCTTGGCAAGCATCTCATAGCCCTGTTTCTTGTGGAAACTCTCCTCTTTGCAAATTCTGAGGTTTGCCCTGGCGTAGGGGCCGTATGAGGATTTCGCAAGCATCGTCTGATTTACAATGGCGGCTCCGTCTACAAGCCATCCGATTACGCAGATATCTGCATAGGTGAGGGTGGGGTAGTTAAAGATGCTGGAGTATTTTGCGTTTCCGTAGATATAACCCTCCACAAGCTCTCTTCTCTCTATGCCAAGCGTCTCAGTTGCGCTGTAGAGGTAGAGACCGTGCCCGGCCTCATCCTGCACCTTGGCAAGCAGCACCATCTTTCTCTTCAGCGATGGGGCACGAGTGATCCAGTTTCCTTCAGGCAGCATGCCTACTATTTCGGAGTGAGCGTGCTGACTCATAATGCGAATCAGCTGTTTTCGATACCGTTCCGGCATCCAATCTTTTGGCTCAATTTTTTCTCCGTTGTCAATTCGTTCCTGAAACTGATCGAGCTGTTGTTGAGTGTCCATAAAAGCGCTTTTCTATTATTTTAAGTGAGCATTCCTCTCATATATACATAACGTCAATATAGTGAATTCAGTTCAAAGGATTCAGAGAATTAGCATAGTATTGAATCTGTAAATTGATGTGGTTTTATGTTTGAGTTGGACATTATCAGATACCTTATTGGTTGAGCTCTGTTTCTGTTCTGTTTATTAATACGTATCTAAAATATTAGAAAGTTGTAAATCCTTGTAATGAAAGTCAGATTTTTGGTTCATAATTATCAGAGGGGTTTATAAACAACAACTAATCATTTGTAGAGATGAGTACACTAAAACTAATCTATACAGAGCCTGATCGTCAAAGCGTGAAGGGTAAGGCGAAGAGGGCTGTTGAAATACTCGAACTAAACATTAACAAGATCAGGAGCGTACAGGATTGGGCAATCTGTATAGGCACCTCAAGAAGCTGGCTTGTTACCACCATGCGAAGGGTATATGGAAGGTCTCCAAAGCAGATTATCAGAGAGATACGCTTCAAAATGATCGTCAAACTGATCAAAGAAGACAGGTTGATTACCGGGTTTGCAGCTGCCATCGATTCTGGCCTCAGAGATGACATTGCACTGTCGAAGTTTCTGAAACTCCATTTCGGCCTGCGGTTCACAGAGCTTAAGAAACTGATTCATGGAGATGAATCCATCAGAATGAGGCTTGTGAGCCGAAGGGAGAGTTTGGAATTCAGCCATGAGAAAAGGTGTGGTTAACAAACCACGTTCAGCCATAGGTTAGAGCCCCGGGAGTAACGTTTCGGGGCTTTTTTAATCAAAGAGAATAATCTCAATGGTGTCATGTTCCGGTATATCCGGTAGACTGCGCAGTTCATCCAAAAACTCACTCCATGAACTGTAGACGGCACTATCAAAGAGATGTGAAATATTTCGATTATCGATCAAAATGATATACTCTCTGCCGGAGATCTTCTTGTACTCCTCAGCACCGGAAAGGGCTTCAGCATAGTCAGAATTAGAACCGATGAAAATCTGGAAATGTGCCCTGAACTGGTTTTCGGATTCAGGATGGCGAATCACATCTTTCACCTCATATCCCAAATCCAGAAGCTCCTCTCTGGCTTCCAGGGCATGGTAGTAGTTCTCAAAAGGGCCGGAGAAAAGTTCAGTTTCAATACCAGGATGGTTCGCGGTAATGAAATTCATTCCCGTCTCTTCACTTAACTCTGCCGCCAAAGCGTCCGTATCTTCTGCATCATGGCCGGTGAGTGGAATCAGATAGCTTGCCTTTACATTCTCATTAAAGTGCTCTTCGCTGCTGCATGCCCCTATGAGTGCATACTGTGCAGTAGGGTCTGATTCCCGTAGCCGGAGAAGCTCACCTTTGGCCTTGGAGAGTGATGGAAGAGGGTCGGTACGCAGTGCATATAGGTTGGTCAGACTGTTGTAGTAGAGCGAGAGCTCCCTACCTGATCGTTCAGTAAGCTCCTGGGCGATCTGCCACGCATTTGCTGAACCTCTATAGCTGCCGGCCTGAACCGGAAATGCACAATCTTCAAGATCATATTCAAGTGGCTCCGTTTCATCCTCAAGCGGTGGCAGAGTAAATGTCGCATCCGGCTCTGTGAGTTCAATTTCAGGTTCGATAATTACCGTTTCGGGTCTCTCCGGAGTTACTCGTGCTATTGGTGCCCGTACCGGAAGCGGGAAGGTAATACCGTAAGTTGATGGATGGAAGGAGGCCGCACGGGTTAGTGAGCTGCTCAGCAGATACAGATCCTCGAGCGGGTCGCGATCAGTGACCGGCTCATCAACCTCTCTTTCCGGGGTTACAGTCTCGGTGGCATCAGTAATGATCTGGATCTGCTGTCCCTGATCGATCGTTACAGAGAGTGGGGGGATTGCATCTACTGGAATCAGCTCAGAGGGTTCCGGTACGGTGATGCTCCCGAGTCCGTCAGAGAGTACCAACCGCTGCAGATCTGCAGTGATCTGCTCACGGCTGCTGTATGGTCCCCGAAGAAGCCGATAGATCTGATCGGATTGATCTGTATAGATTTTTGAAGCGGGCTCTACATCTTCAAATTGTTCGAGTACAAAGAGAGCCTGATTTCGGTTTTCAAACGTTCCGATCTGGAGATAGATATTATCGGCGCCCTCATCAAAAGATCTGTCGGCACAACTATTCAGGAAACCGACTGGGTCTGAAAACTGATCCATATAATCCGAAATCATCTGAGGAAGTCCCGATGCAGAATAGGTTTCGGCAGATCTCAGCCAGTAAAGTGAATTACCTGCATTAAAACCAAGCTCGAGTCCGCCGGGGTATAGGTCATCCAGCTCTCCGGATGCCTGAAGAGCTGAGTTGAAACTTAGGAATGATCCCGGATAGATGATGAAGCGGCACTCTTCGGGAATTGACCGGAAGAGTTCATGGCCGCCGGGGCCTGCCAGATAACCGGAAATAATCGGGTCATCCGGTCGAACCGATTCCGGTGCATCAGCCGGGAAGAGATTGATCTCAAGGTTGTCTACAAAATCGCCTTCAGCCAGTGCATCAACGGTAAACTCCAGAATTTCAGGCTCTGAACGTGCATCCAGGAATGATAGCTGAGAGGGGTCAACGGTCAAAGTATAGTCGCCGGGCGGTATCTCATATCCGTAGAAACTACCGTCCGAAAAGGTTCTAAGCTCTTCATTAATGGGCTCCATGCCTTCCGGAACGTTGACCTGCCGGAGGAACAGCCGAAGTCCACCCACGCCGTTCCTGTTACCGGCTTCATCAGTTCGGTAGACCATTCCATCAATGATTCCCGACATGTAAAATGGAATTTCAATCAGCTTATACTGATTTGGATCGGTGATGATGGAGAACTGTTCAGACTCAGCAACCAAAAGCGGATTATTGATGGCTGAGTTGTTTACAGTCATGTTATACTGGCGATAGGGCTGAAGCTGTGAAATATAGCTGATTCCGTTTCTTGAAAACTGATTGCCTCCGGCACGATCGATTCGAACCGCACTTCCGGGAATCAGTTCATCACCCTCATCAAATGTCCCGCTGTTGTTGTTGTCTACAAACATCCGAACGGCTACTCCTGACCGGCCAACCTGCTCCCGGTTTGTGAGTATGGTTCGATTGTGGTTACTGTCGTAGCCAACCGACCCGCGCACGCTTTGCGTAAATGTGGTAGCAGTGCGGGTAGTTCTTACAGTTGATGTACTTCGAGCACGGCTAAAATCGTAGGTAAGTGAGAAGCGGAAGAGGTTGAAATCTCCTGTAAAATTTCGCCCGCCCGCAACCTGAAAACGTCCGCGCTGACTGATATTTCGGCTGATCTGAAGTTCGGCATCCTCAAAACGGGATTGGGAGGGGATGAAGTTGGTTTGCCCGCGCAGAAATAGTCCACGTAGCATTCGCGGTAGATCACGGCTTCTGGTCAGGTTGTATGTAACCGCAGAGTTGACCCTGGCCACAGGTGTGGATTGAAAGGAGAGACGTCCGAGCTGGGAGTCGCGGTATCCGAGCCGAAAGTTAGCCCTGCCAATTCTGGTATTGAGGTCAACACGGTAGCGTGTTATATCCGATTGTATCCGCTGCTCATTTGTAACAGTCCATCGTAAAAAAAGTGGGAGTGAACCTATTTCAAACGGCGTGAAGACGTTGGCTCGTATGGATGAAAGGTTACGGCTGGGGTTATAAATGCCGGACTCGGCATTGAAGTAGGTATAGTCGAGATTGATGCTCGCATTGTTCGGGTAGATTACGCTACCGCTAACCCGGTAGAATGCCTCGGAAGCAGCCTGAAAAGAGACCAGGTAGTTGGTGAAAAGCCGGGTTGAGATCCCTGTCTTGAAGGTGGGAAGCCCATCATGAAAATCTTCAAAATACTCCACACCCCCGGTAGCGGTGAATCGGTTGGAGAGGCCGACGCTAACGTCGGCGTTGGTCAGTAAGCCGCGTTCTGTTGATCCTGCTATGGGATTGTCGAGCCTTCCGGCATTGAGGGTGTAGTTAACCTCTCCGGGCGGGAGAAAGTTGAATGGTATCTGAAGCCGGGCATCCCGTTCACTTACTTCGCCTGTGGGAGAAAAGGTGCGGATGCTGTAGTTGGAGGCGCCATAGGTAATGGGGACCGTGAAGCGGTAGAAACCGGTCTCGTCGGCCTCAGCAAAATCGACCAGTGTATTATTCCTGTAGAGTTCAACTTCCGAATTGGGTTCCACCGTGCCGGTAAAGGCCGTTTCGCCGTAGAGGTAACGCGGTTCGATCGGTTCATTTGTAACACGCACACCGGTATAGGCAGCTGCCACCAGCCCCTGAACGGAGGTTTGGCCGGCAACCACGCTGCTGATCCAGTCGTTGTCTCGCACCCCATAGCGCCACCGAAGTCCGCTCGATCGGAGGGAAGAGGAAGTTTCCGAATAGCTGCCAAAGATTGTACCCTGAAGGTCTCCTCCAAAAAGTTCAGAACCAATGCTGGTACTGTAGAGTAGACTTTCTGAATTCTGACTCATGTTAGCACTCACATTATAGTCGATGAACCCACCGTTAAAAACCTGCTGATTCCGATCGTACCGAAGGGGATAAAACTCACGCCGCAGCTCTCTCTGGGTTCTCATGGTTCGCTCTCGCCGCCGTTCCCGTTCCCGCTGGGCAACCACAGGCATGGTGTCGGGGGCAACAAGTGAGACAGAGAGGTTCCCGAAATCGATGATGAACTCCATCTCAAAGAGTTCGTAAAAAATCTCGGGCAGCAGATAGTAACCGAAATCGGAGATGATATAGTCATCAGCCGTCAGGGTGAGCTCAACATCCCTGAAGCCGGCCAGCCCGCGATCGAGGTTGAAAAAGTAGTTTCCCTGCCCGATATAGTTACCGGATATAGTGAGGGCTCCCGTATCTGTATCGATATCGATGCTGAGGGCATCGAAGAGATCATTCACGGAGAGATAGAAACGGTCGTTTGCGTAGACGGAGGAGATGTAGGTGTTCACAACTCCCTGATGGCGAAAATGCAGAAACACCTCTTCCTCAGATGACTGAGATTGCCCCGCTACAGGATAAAAAAGAGCAATGAACAGTGGCAGGCAACATAGTATTGCTATCAGCCAGTTTTTCACTCGATAGATAAAGTGGTTGTCTCGCTCACGTCAGAGATCTGTAGCAGATTTCGTGAGGAGATGTCGTTACGGGATGATTCGAAAGTGGTTACGATCGTATAGTCGCCTGCGGGCCAGTCGGAGGCGTCAAGCTCCACGCGCTGTTTGTTATGGAAGTAGACAGAAGTGGATGATCGCCGGGATGCGACCTCTTCACCGGAAGAGTTTGTTACTACGGTTCTGACGCTGCCGATAAAGGGGGCATTTCCGGTGCGTTCAACATCAGTCAGGATAGTAAGTCGTCCATCGTTAATTTGGGTACTCTTGTCATGAATCTGCAGGGCGGTATTGGCGTTTCCATGCTGCGTTAGTACCGAGGTAACCTGATCGATTTGAAAGGTAACCTGTGCAGAAACCTCGCCTTCACTCACTTCGCCGATAGCCGGGGTTACCTGGTTGGAGGAGACTCTCATGCGGGTCCAGTACATTCCGGAATCACTGTTTTGCGGAATGCGACCAACAAGGCGTATGGTCTGGCGCTCGTTGGGTTGGAGAACAAATGTAGTTGGGAATGCGCGCAGATGGGGAGCCAGGGAGTATTTCTCTTCTGCTTCTTCATCCTCATAATTGAGGAATACACGTCCATCCTCATCAGTAGCCGGATAGGCAAACTCAAAGTTGAGTCTCACTTCCACTTCGCTGTTGGAGGGGTTGGAGACGTAGAACGATCCTACCTTGCTGTTGGGATCAAGAAAAACAGCGGTTGGTGAGATGGTAACCTGAGCTTTCAGGGATGCA
>JAFIFA010000123.1 GCA_020832225.1 Balneolaceae bacterium | reverse complement strand
CTCTTTAGTACAGGTTACCAGACAAATGAAGGTGCAATCCAGACGATTGCAGACCGGAATGACATTATCTTTTCCGATCGTGATAACCACGCCTGTATCGTTGTAGGAACCCAAATTTCAAATGCGAAAACAGTTCGTTTCCGTCATAATGATACGGATCACCTGAGAACACTCCTTGAAAAGGCTGATCCGAATGCAGGAAAGATTATTGTTAGCGACGGGGTTTTCTCAATGTCTGGCACGCTCGCAAAAATTCCTGAATTGGTTCAGCTTGCCAAAGATTTTGATGCCGCTCTCTACCTGGATGATGCTCACGCTGTTGGTGTAATTGGCGATGGTGGGCGCGGTTCCGCTTCTGTTTTTAATTTGATGGATGATGTAGACCTTATTAGCGGTACCTTTTCAAAATCATTCGCATCACTTGGCGGATTTTTGGTTGGTGACCGGACTGTAATCGAATATATCCGTCATAAATCTCCTGCGCACATTTTTAGTGCAAGTATGCCTCCTGCAAATGTGGCTACTGTTCTGAAGTCGCTGGAAATTTTACAGGAAGAGCCCTGGAGACTCGAACGTCTGGAAGAGATCTCCAGCTATATGAGAACTCAGCTACGCGAGCTTGGATTTAATGTATGGTCCAGCCAGACACCAATTATTCCGGTTGTTGTGGGTGAGATGATGAGATGCTTCCAATTCTGGAAAGATCTCTTTGAGGAAGGTGTCTATGTAAACGCAGTGGTACCGCCGGCAGTGCCGAGGGGGCAGTCTCTGGTGAGAACCAGCTACATGGCAACCCACACCGATGAGCATCTCGATAAAATCCTGGATGCATTCCGAACTGTTGGTATCAAACATGGCATTATCGATAAAAATGGAAGATCACTCATAGAAACCGAATAACGGAAGCGTTCAGTGAAAAAAGCGCCTAAGACCAACAGTGTTGACTATGTAACAACCGAGTCTGAGAAAAGCCGCTTCATACGCTTTCCTTACGATCACTATTCGGATAGCAATTATTGGGTGCCGCCATTGGTGATGGAGCAGAAAAAGCTGCTCGATACCAAAAAAAATCCTTTCTACAAAAATGCAGAGATTGCTCTCTTCAATGCGGAACACAATGGTAAACCAGCAGGCAGAATAGCAGCAATTATAGACCATCGCTACAATAAACATCACGGTACAAAGACCGGTTTTTTCGGTTTCTTTGAGTGTATCGACAGGCAGGCTACTGCCGACCTTCTCTTTCGTGTAGCCGAAGACTGGCTGCGGGAGAAGGGAATGGCAGATGTTCTGGGGCCGGCAAACCCCGGAATGATGGACGAGATAGGTATTCTCGTGGATGGTTTTGAAAAGTACCCCTCTATTTTGATGCCCTACCATAAGCCCTATTATGACAAGCTTTTGAAGGGTGCCGGTTTCGATAAAGAGACTGATCTCTACACATACAATGTGACACAAGACAGTGTGGATCGCGATCGTGCCAACAGAGCTGTTGAGATCGTTCGAAAACGCCTTCCCGGTATCTCGATCAGGCCAATTTCGAAGAAGAAGATCAGGCAAGAGATTAAAATTGTGAGGGAGATCTACAACGAAGCCTGGAGCCAGAACTGGGGCTTTATTCGCCTAACAGAGGAGGAGTTTGACTACATGGCATCAGACCTCAAAACCATTCTCGATACCGATTTCGCTCACATTGCAGAGATCGATGGAGAGCCGGTCGGCTTTTCGGTTGCCCTTCCCGATTACAATCAGATCCTGAAAGATCTTGATGGACGCCTTTTGCCTTTTGGTTTCCTTAAGCTTCTCTGGAACCGAAAAAAGATCAATAAAATCAGAACGGCACTCATGGGTGTGACCCCGGAATATCGCGGTAAGGGGATTGATGTTCTGCTTCATCGCGAATCAATTCAAAATGGCCTTCAAAGAGGGTTCTACTCATCAGAAGTAGGCTGGATACTTGAGAGTAATGTTCAGATGATTCGGGTTGCCGAAAAAATTGGTGGTGAGCTTGACAAAGTTTACCGCATGTACAGCAAAAAGCTGTAGCACTCATTCGCTCTCCTATTCAGTAGAAATCATTGTTAAGCAGTTTAATGACAGTTTATTATCCTGAAATGGGGTGACAGCAAGGTCATTTTCACTATTACGGTACTGTTGTTTTGAAAGCGCTTTTCTTCCAATTTTGCCCGAAATTGGTTATGTTATGAGTCTTAAAAATTTTGCAACTAACCTGATATTATGAGCGATTTCCGTATCGAAAAAGATTCAATGGGTGACGTTAAAGTTCCCGCTCAGGCGTACTATGGTGCCCAAACTCAACGGGCACACGATAACTTTCCAATAAGCGGTATTCGGTTCAGCTGCATTTTTATTGAGGCGCTGGGACGGGTAAAACAGGCCGCCGCCGCTGTGAATGGCGAGCTCGGTCTTATAGATAAAGAGGTTTCTGAGGCGATTCAAAAAGCCGCAGGTGAAGTGATTGAGGGCAAGTTTGACGATGATTTTGTTCTCGATATCTTTCAGACAGGCTCCGGGACCTCTTCCAATATGAATTCTAATGAGGTGATATCCCGCCGGGCAAATGAGCTAAAAAAGAACACCGATGTTCAGATACATCCAAACGACCATGTAAACTTTGGTCAAAGCTCAAACGATGTAATCCCAACCGCAATCCGGATTGCGGCAGTACTTTCCGTTCAGAAAAATCTGATTCCAGCCCTTAAACATCTTCAAAAAACCATCAGCAATAAAGGTGATGAGTTGAGCGATGTAGTTAAGACAGGCCGTACCCATCTTATGGATGCAATGCCCGTTACCATTCAGCAGGAGTTTAGCGGATATGCACGCCAAATTGAGCTGGGTATTGAGAGACTCGAATCCACAATGAAACGGATCTCAGAGCTTCCTCAGGGAGGAACTGCCGTTGGAACCGGTATCAATACACACCCTGATTTTGGGAGCAAGTTTGCCTCACAGATTTCTCAAACAACGGGGTATGCTTTCACGGAGGCCGAAAACCATTTCGAAGCGCAGGCCACCGTTGATGCTCCTGTAGAGTTGAGCGGGCAGCTTAAAACAATAGCAGTAGGACTGATGAAGGTCGGGAATGATTTCCGGTGGATGAACTCAGGTCCAAACAGCGGCCTGGGAGAGGTTCAGCTTCAGGCGCTACAGCCGGGATCGTCCATCATGCCGGGTAAGGTGAATCCGGTGATTGAAGAGTCGTTGACCATGGTTTGTGCACAGGTAATCGGCAACGACGCAGCGATTACAGTTGGAGGCCAATCCGGGAACTTTGAGCTCAACGTTATGCTTCCTATGGTTGCACATAACCTGCTCGAATCGATCCATATTCTTGCCAATTCAGCAAGAAATTTTGCCGACCGTTCCGTTAGCGGACTAACTGCAAGAAAAGAGAATATCTCCGGTATGGTAGGTAAAAACCCAATTCTGGTGACCGCACTGAATCCGCTGATCGGCTATGATCTTGCAGCAAAAATTGCAAAAAAAGCGTATGCAGAGAACAGAGCGGTTCTGGACGTTGCCAAAGAGATGACCAATCTATCTGATGAGGAGCTTGAGAAAGCTCTTGACCCGATGAACATGACCAAAGGCGGTTTTACCGACTAATTTTCTATAATTAGGGAGAAGGTGTTGTTCTCCCTACTATCCAAGCTTTTTAAGGCGGGAAAGCCATTCAAATAAGTGATTTTGCCTAAAAAAGCTTAATTTTATAAGACGTAATTCATCAGGAGCAAAGAAAAATCTGCCAAACAGGCGTGGCAGCGCAACCCAAAATCTTTAAAACCTTATCCTCGTTATGCCGAGTAATCAAGCGACAGAAAATAAGTACACAAAGAAACAGGCAGAAGATATTTTGAACGACTATCGAATTGCCTGTGAAAGCCGTCAGATGTCACTTCTCGGGCGCAAAGAGGTTTTAACAGGTAAAGCCAAGTTTGGGATTTTTGGTGATGGGAAAGAGCTTCCGCAGCTCGTACTTGCCAAATTTTTTAAGGATGGTGATTTCAGGTCCGGCTACTACAGGGATCAAACATTGATGATGGCAATCGGTGAACTCACGCCTGAAGAGTTTTTTGCCCAGCTATATGCCAATCCCGATACCGGCCATGATCCAAACTCCGGCGGGCGTCAGATGAATTCACACTTTGCTACACGATTAATTGGCGAGGATGGAAGCTGGATTTCACAAACCTCCAGAAAGAACACCTCAGCCGATATGTCGCCAACAGCCGGACAGATGACCAGGCTTCTGGGGCTTGCACAGGCGTCCAAAGTATATCGCGAGAATGATCTGCTTAGCGACTGGAAAGATTTCTCCGACAATGGAAATGAAATAGCATGGGGAACCATCGGAGATGCCAGTACCTCAGAAGGCCCTTTCTGGGAGACTATTAATGCAGCAGGAGTTCTTCAGGTTCCGATGGTGCTATCTGTTTGGGATGATGGATATGGAATTTCTGTTTCCAAGAAATATCAAACTACCAAAGAGAGTATTTCAAAAGTTCTCAGAGGGTTCAAGCGTACAAAGAGCGAGCCCGGATTTGAAATTCTGAAAGCGAGAGCGTGGGATTATGAAGAGCTTATTCAGGTCTACAACGAGGCTCAAACCCTTGCCAGGGAAGAGCATGTGCCGGTACTGGTGCATGTAGAAGAGGTAACTCAACCGCAGGGACACTCCACATCGGGATCACATGAGCGCTATAAGAGTGATGAGCGTCTTGAATGGGAAACCGAATATTGCTGTATTAACCAGTTCAAAAACTGGATTATTAAAGAGGGGATTTCAAAAAAGAGCCGTCTGAACAAGATTGAAAAAGAGGCAGATGAGATTGTAAAACAGGCACAGAAAACAGCCTGGGAAGCTTATCTGAACCCGATTAAGCAGGAAAAAGAGGAGCTGATGGCACTTCTCGATAGTGCGGTTGCCTCGCACAGTGATCTGGAGGATCTGAAGGAGTATCAAACTCAGCTTAAGAGAAAAACCCGCCCCAACAGGAAAGATGTAATCTCAACCGCTAGAAGAGCCCTTTTTGCGCTCAGAGGGATAAGCTCAGGTGCAAAGTCTGATCTGAAAAACTGGCTCGACACTCAGCAGGAAGAGAATCGGGCGCGTTACAACTCTCATCTTTATAGTGAGACACCATCATCACCGGTGCATATTGAGGAGTTGCCACCTGCCTACTCTGATGAACCGGAAAAGGTTGACGGAAGAGTTGTGCTCCGTGATAACTTTGACAAAATTTTTGAAAAGCACCCAAACACGTTGGTCTTTGGTGAGGATGTGGGGCAGCTTGGTGATGTAAACCTTGGCCTGGAGGGGATGCAGAAGAAGTATGGCGAACTAAGGGTTAGCGACACAGGCATTCGTGAAGCGACCATCTTGGGGCAGGGAATTGGAATGTCACTGCGAGGCCTCAGGCCGATTGCTGAGATCCAGTACCTGGATTATCTTCTCTACTGCTTCCAGGGTCTCAGTGATGATGTAGCCACACTCCGTTACCGAACCGCCGGTGGCCAGGCTTATCCTCTGATTGTGAGAACCAGGGGACATCGTCTGGAGGGGATCTGGCACTCAGGTTCTCCAATGGGTGTGATTATTCATGGACTCAGGGGGATGCATATCTGTGTGCCGAGAAATCTGACCGACGCAGCCGGATTCTACAATACCCTGATTCAGGGCGACGATCCCGCACTGGTTATCGAGCCGCTCAATGCGTACAGGCTGAAGGAGAAGCTCCCGGAAAACTTGGGTGAATTTACCGTGCCGCTGGGAATACCAAAAGTTCTTAAAGAAGGGAGTGATATCACGCTGGTATCTTACGGCTCTACATGTAACATTGTTGAGAGTGTTCTGCCCGATCTCGAAGAGGCAGGAATCTCTGCCGAACTGATCGACGTCCGTACACTGCTGCCTTTCGACCGGAACCATATGATTGTGGAGTCGCTGAAGAAGACGAATCGTATCCTCTTCATCGATGAAGATGTATCGGGCGGAGCTACCGGCTTTATGATGCAGCAAGTGATCGACAGGCAGGGTGGATACAGATTTCTGGACAGCGAAGCGAAATGTCTGACAGCGAAGGACCACCGTCCGGCCTACGCTACCGACGGAGACTACTTCTCAAAGCCAAGTGCCGAGGATGTGATTGAAGCTGTATGGGAGATCATGCATGAATCAAATCCGGCAAAATATCCCGCAATCAGCTAACGCTGTTCATCAGAATTGATCTCAGATTAAAACCCCGGGCTGAAAGGTTGCGGGGTTTTCTGTTTCTGCTATCAGCTCTGGGGGGAGTGAGGAGTGAACTGTGATTAGATGATGATCCAATCCAGAAAGATGAAAATCCAGATGAGAGGCAGGTAAACAAAGGAGGCAAACATAAGCCCCCTTGCTGTTGTAATGTCGCGTGAGATGGCAAATTTGATACCATACCATAGAAACACAACGGTTGTGAGCATCGCTC
>JAFIFA010000039.1 GCA_020832225.1 Balneolaceae bacterium | reverse complement strand
CGAAGATATTTCGTGGCCCCCGGGAGATTCCCGCCCCGCCAACAATATCCATCGAGTCGTTAACAATTTCACGACCCAGCTCGGTAAAGTTGTATTTGGCGATTGCCGTAACAACTGCCGGTTTGGCTCCATCATCAAGTGCGCCGCAGATATAGCCACGTGCGGCATCCATGATGTAGGTGTAGCCGCCAACTCTGGCCATCGGCTCTTCAATTCCCTCAAACTTTCCGATGTTGAGTCCAAACTGCTTCCGTATGGCCGCATAGGCTCCAACAGCGCGCACTGCGGTTTTTGCGCCACCTACTGCCTGCGCAGGAAGTGAGATACCACGTCCAACCGCCAGCGACTCCATAAGCATACGCCAGCCATTGCCGGCTCCGTCTTTACCGCCTATAATGGCATCAACCGGTACAATGACATCCTTACCTCTTGTAGGACAGTTGTAGAACGGCACCCCAAGCGGATCGTGACGAAGCCCGAGCTCCACCCCTTCACTGTCTGAAGGAACTAGGGCCGCTGTAATTCCGGGATTCTCTCCCTTTCCGAGCAGGTTATCAGGGTCACTCAGCTTGAATGCGAGTCCGATCACCGTAGAAATTGCCGCAAGTGTAATGTAGCGCTTATCCCAGTTCAGTTTCAGATAGAGCTGGCCATCTTTGCCCTTGAACACCTCACCGGTGCTCTGCATACCACCTGCATCTGAACCCGCATTGGGTTCTGTCAGCGCAAAGCATGGGATCTCTTCACCTTTGGCCAGGCGTGGCAGGTAGTGATTTTTCTGCTCATCGGTTCCGTAGTGCATCAAAAGTTCGGCCGGACCCAGTGAGTTAGGGACCATAACTGTAGTAGCCAGCGGGCCACACCTTGACGCCAGTTTGGCTACAATCGCACTGTGTGCATTGGCTGAAAACCCGTAACCACCGTACTCTTCCGGTATAATAAGTCCGAAAAATCTCTTCTCCTTAAGGTAGGCCCACGTCTTGTCATCAAATCCTTTCCGCTGGAACACCTCCCAGTCTGATACCATTGAGCAGAGCTCTTCCACCGGTCCTTCCAAAAATTCTTTCTCCTTCTCTGTGAGGTCAGGATATTTTTCACTGTTGAGCCGCTTCAGGTTTGGTTTTCCTGAAAAGAATTCTCCCTCCACCCAAACTGTACCGGCATCGATTGCAGTCTGTTCTGTCTCAGAAATTGCAGGAAGAATTTTCAACGCATCCAGCAGTTTCATTATGGAAGTTGAGAGCAGCGTTCTCCGTATCGGCTTCAGGTTAAAGAGAACGGCCAACGCCAAAAAGGTCCCGATCAGCCAGACGGGAGCGCCAAAACCGGCCAGGGCAATGAACCCTGCTACTGCCCAGATCCAAAGCGGTGCACCGGTAAAACCGAGCACCAGCAGCACAGCCGCTACACCCGTCCATGCCGCCCAGGGCTCAATTCCACTTAAAAAATTTAACTGTTCCATAATTGACTCCATAACAACCTCCTCTTATACCGGTGTTTTTTGAATGACGAATCCCTGAATGATGTGGTCTACAGCCTGATCCAGAAATTTTTCTCTTGGTATTCTTGTGTCGAGCCTTTTGTTCAGAACCACGGAGACCACACCGTGAATCTGTGCCCACAAGGTGTAGGCGCTGATCAGCTCATCATCAACATCAAAAAGATGTTTCTCCTTGCCTCTGCTGATCACCTCCGCGATCAGTTCATAAACCTTTCGAATCTGCTGAAACTTCTCCTTTGGATACTTCGGCATCTCTTCAGGCCTCACCATATAGATGATCTCATACTCCTGCGGATTATCCAGCGCATAGCGTATGTATGCATTGGCAAGATCTTTTAGCTGCTCAATGGGATCCGAATCCGGCTTAAGCGCGGCCTTCAACTCACTACCCAGCTTCAGGATACTCTCCTCAACCAGCGCAAGGAGCAACTCATCCTTATTTTTGAAGTGCAGATAGATACTTGTTGCGGTCACATCCGCACGCCTGGCTACCTTTCGCATCGAAATCTTGCCGAATCCTTCCTTTAGGAGAAGCTGACGACTAACACTGATAATTTCTTCCCGCAGGGACATATAAAACGTAGGTTAACACTGTTAAGTACACAGTAATAATTTATCAATCCTGAGGTGAAAGTCAATAGGAGAATTTTAAATGACCGGGAAAAATCCTCTTTTAACTGCTGGAAAAGCGGTACCAGTTACTCAGTAATCCAATTTCCCTCATCCTTTTCCGGGGCGAAATGAAACATAGTAGATGGTACGGCCCTCTTCGAGGTGCATCTGCTCGTAATAGGTGAGAATGGTAAGAATAGGATCATCCGGCCTCTCGGCGTAGACATCATCGCACCGATCCATGATCTTAAGGTTTTGGTCCTTTATGACCTCAAGGGTAAACCGATAGAGCGGTTCTGAGTCGGTTTTCAGATGAACCACACCTTTCTCCTTGAGCAGAGTACGATATATATCGAGAAACTTGGGTGAAGTGAGTCTCTTGGATGATTTTGATTTCCTAAGATAGGGATCGGGAAAGGTGATCCATATCTCTTCCACTTCATCCTTATCAAAATATTCACCCAGGTGATCGATATACATTCGGATGAAGTGAACGTTGGGAAGAGGCTCCTCGATCGCTGTTTTAGCGCCGGTCCAGAGGCGCCACCCCTTCTTGTCGATTCCAATGAAGTTCTTTTCGGGATATTTTCTGGCAAGGTTTACCGTGTACTCCCCTTTTCCGCAAGCCAACTCAAGCACGATCGGGTTTTGATTCTTGAAAATCTTCTCGTGCCACTCCCCTTTCGGTTTGGGTTTCTCCTCAAAATCGGTGTACTCAAAAACGTTGTGAAACCGGTCTACATCCGCAAACTTCTGCAGCTTATTCTTTGCCATCCTCTGTAATGAATTCTATTGATCCAGTTAACTAACTTCAGGGAGCCAGCCTTTCGTGCGCCCAGCTGCCATCCTTCCTGAAGAAACGAATTCGGTCGTGGAGCCGTCCGTGCCTTCCCTGCCAGAACTCGATCTCTTCGATTAGGATCTTGTATCCGCCCCAAAAATCGGGCTTGGGGATCTCTTTTCCATCAAATTTACGGACATACGTTTGAAACTGCTCCTCCAACTCTTCCCGGCTGGAGATTTTGGAAGACTGACTGGATGCCCACGCACCAATTCGGCTCTCCCTGGGCCTGGAGTTGAAATAGTCTTGGCTGTCTGCTTCGTTCAACTTTTCGACAGAACCCGCCAGGCGTACCTGCCTCTCCAGTTCGGCCCACCAGAAAGTGGCCGCTGCATAGGGATTGGCTTCAAGATCGCTCCCTTTTTTGCTTCCATAGTTGGTGAAAAAAACCGCCGTACCTTCCTCAATACCTTTCAGAAGCACAATTCGTCCATCCGGACGTCCATGTTCATCGGTGGTTGAAAGTGCCATGGCGTTGGGCTCGGGCACCTCTGCAGACAGGGCCTCATCAAACCACTGCCTGAAAAGCTCCATCGGATCTTTCGGCAGATTCTTCTCTACCAATCCGCCTTTTGTATAGCTCTTCCGCAGATCGGCTATTTTCTGATCAATCATCTCTTTCTCCTACCCGAAATATTCCGGTTCGTTACCCTTCTTCCACTTGATGTTGCAGCCAATACTTGGCGTCTGGTCTTCCGGAACTTCTTTTCCGGCCAGCGTAAGTTCTGTGGCACTCCTCAGATCTTTTCCGGTAGGTTCTGTGTCGTTACCGGGACGGGAGTCGTCAAACTGACCCCGG
>JAFIFA010000226.1 GCA_020832225.1 Balneolaceae bacterium | reverse complement strand
AAATCGTGCAAATTTCGACTGCATTGCAGTACAGAGTTGGATCCGAGCCAAAAAAACAGTGCAAAAGGATGTTCTGGCAACTCAATCACGAAATAAGTACGTTAAAGAACAACTCTGAATCGTGAGATCACGGATTCAGGTTGAAGTAAATACCTCTATCAGTTCCAATGGCTGCTCAGTCCCTTCATTGCCAAAAAGCGGGATACCACTTCCAAGAATTATCGGAATTACTGTGATTGTCAGTTCATTGATCAAATTCGCTTTAAGAAATTTTTGAATCGTTATCCCGCCATCTATGTACAAATGTTTCTTCCCTTCTTTAGCGAGCTCCATAACAATTTCCTGAGGTGTTCCAGATTTAAATATTACTTTTCCAGTTAAACTTTCAGGCTCTTTTAGATCTTGAGTTGTCAATACAATTACTTCAGTATCCTCATAGTACCATTCGTTGAATGTCAATATTTTTTCAAATGAATGACGCCCCATAACAATTACATCAACTGTCGAAATGAATTCATTATAAACTAAACCAATTTTTCCAGCATCTTCATATTCAGATCTAAGAAGCCAATCAATTCCTCCATCCGGTGTTGCTATAAAACCATCAGCACTTGTAGCAATGTATACTGAGCATTTCATTTATGTTCATAACTATTAAGTTGAATAACGGTTTGGTGTTTCTGCTGCCTGACTACCAATTTGAAAGTTGAGCAAAAAATCTGAACAGGTTAGCAGGAAACACATTGTTATAAATTCATTTCGGTATTACTCTATTTCGCAGAGTTCGGTAAATACACTTTAAATGTTGTTCCTTCTCCAACCTCACTCTTAACTTCAACTCTACCACCCATGGACTCAATTTGATTTTTAGTAATAAATAAACCTACACCTCTTGAATCTTCATGCTCGTGGAATGTATTGTACATTCCGAATAGCTTATCCCCATATTTTTCAAGATCAATTCCAATTCCATTATCTTCAAAAGCAATGATTGTGTAATCAGTGTCTGATGTATCAGTAAAAACCCTGACAAAACTGTCTTTTTGAGGATCACAGTATTTAATGGCATTTGTCAGAAAGTTCACGATCAAACTGTCGAGATAAGCCGGAATAGAATTCAGATTAACGCTTTCATCAACCTCATTTATGATCTTAACATTGTTTTTATTTGCCAATGTAATCAGAGAGTTTCGGTTACGATCAATCGCGTTCTTCAGGTTAACTTCCCTGTAATCATCTTCTTCAGCAAAGCTTTGTTTCACGATTTCTGTGAGATTGTCAATAGATTCCTGCAAACTTATAGCATTATTTTTCAGTAGCTGAATGTATTCATTCTCATAGATCTCCGGGTTTTTTATATGAATAACTTCTAAAAGTCCATAGAAAGCGCCCGAATGTGACCTGAGATTATGCGTTACGATATGCGCGAAATTTTTGAGCCTTTCATTCTGTTTCTGGGATATGTTCAGAAGCAGATCCAGTTCTTTTTTTGCTTTCTCAAGGGGAGTAATATCAGCAGCTACACCTAGATACCCAATAATTTCATTTTCCCGGAGAATGGCCGTGACCGATAAAAGTATTGGGTAGGTACTGCCATCTTTTCTCTTATACATCCACTTTGTTGTTGTGGCATCACCATGTTTTGCTTCCTCTGTAAATACATCAAACCCTCTAATTTCCCGTCCCATTTTTTCCGACAGGCTTTTTCCTCTCTGAACGATCTCATCGTCCAAATGTATGAGTTGAGGAGTATGCTTACCCACTACTTCTTCAGTACTGTACCCAAGCATTTTTTCAGCCCCCTTGTTGAAGTGGGTTATCGTTCCTTCAGTGTCTGTAGCGATAATGCTTACTTGTGTGCTTGCATCCAGAATAGCTTGAAGACTGTTTACCGCCTCCTGTAATTTTCGTTCTGCTTCTTTCTTGACGGAAATATCCTCAATAAACGACCAAATCAGTTTTCGCCCGTTCAGATCTTTCACAACTACCCCATTTAACAAAACCGGATATCTGCTTCCATCTTTTCGGATATATTCTTTTTCAAATGGGCCATAGCGACCGGTTTTCTCCATGTTCTTAAGAGCTTCTTCTTCACCCTCCATGTACTCTTTAGGGGTGACATCATAATAGCTGAGCTTAAAAAACTCCTCTTTGGTATAACCGGTTGGTTCGAGCAGTTTATCATTTACGTCAATAAAGGTTCCGTTCTCATAGTCATTTAACGCAATACCGATAGGTGATAAATCATACAGGGCCTCCAGCAGGTTTTGATTGTAGAGCAGTTCGTTTTCTGCTTTTTTCCTCTCTGTAATGTTCTGTATAAATCCGTGCCATATGATACTTCCATCATCCTGTTTCTGTGGTGTGGCATTCCCCTCCACCCATATCGTTTCATTCGGCAAATTTACCCGGTAAGTATGATTCCAATGAGTCAAATTGTTTGCGGATTCCTGGATCGATAAACGAACCTCTTCAAGATCATCTGGATGAATAGCTTCAAATGCAAGAGAAGCGTCTGTTTGAACCTGCTCCGGGGTTACACCATAGATATATTTGATGCCTGAGCTTGCGTAAGGAAAACATGATGAACCATCAGGCAATAGCTTAAATTGATATATTACACCAGGTATTTGACGACCGATACGTTCAAACCTTTTCAGCAATTCTTCGCGCGTCTGTTCTGCTTTTTTTCTTTTTGTAATGTCACGGCCAATTCCAACAAGGCCTGTAATCTGTCCATCCTGATCATAAAAGGGATATTTTGATGTCAGTAACCAGATTTTATCTCCTTCATCCCCGAATACAAATTCTTCTCTGTTTAGTAAACTTTCACCATTTGTAAAAACTCTTTGATCATCTTGATAGGTATAATTGGCAATTTCTTCTGGATAAAGATCAAAATCTGATTTGCCAATTAACTCTTCTTCACTATCTACACCGCAATAATTACAATCAACTTTATTTGCAATCACTTTTCGGCCTTGCAGGTCTTTCACATAAATTGAATCAGGGCTGCTGTCAATAATGGTTCGCAAAAGTGAACGCTCATCCTTAAGCTTTTTCTCAATATTTTTTCTTTGGGTGATCTCCTGATGTGTTCCATACATTTTTAAGGCCTTACCGGATGGCGACCACTCAAAAATTCTGCCTCTCACATTTACCCATACCCAATCACCGGATTTATGCTTAAGGCGCATTTCGAGCTGAAAATTATCCTCTTCTTTCTTAAAGCATTTCTTAATCAGGTTTTGAGCCTTTTCAAGATCTTTGGGGTGAACGTTTTTAAGCCACTTTTCAAAAGTAACCGGCTCGAGCTCCTCTACCGTATAACCCAGCATTTCTGCATACCGATCATTGATTACTACTTCATTGGTTTCGATATTCCATTCATACGTTCCGGCTTGTGTGCCTTCAATCACCGAACGGTAACGGTTCCTGGATTCAACAATTTCCTGGATGGGGCGACCTTCCGGAATGATATAACTGACCATCCCTCTCTCATCGAAAACCGGCCTCAATGAAAATAGTATGGTGATCGGTTTCTTATCTTTTATCCATACATCAACTTCATAAGTTACCTCTTCACCGTGAAGCGCTTTCTTTATATTCTTTTTAAGCTCATTTTGTGTTTTTTCGGAAATTTGCCACCAGTAACAATCCCAGAATTTTTTCCCGATGACATCTTCACGAGTCAATCCGGCCATTTTTAAGGCCGTTTCATTGGCGTCAAGTAAAACCCCATCCGGGTTCAAAAACCCTATAAATGAAAATGTTGAGTTAAATATACCCTGGAATTTTTGCTCCGATTCTTTTAACTCAGTTATGTCCTGAAATGATCCGATCAGTGTTGTTTTTCCATCTTCCGATTGAAAAAGTTGCCCGGTCGAACGAACCCATTTACGAGTATTTTTAGCGGTTATGAATCTTGCAGTTACATCAAAACGCTCACCTGTTTTAACTGCATGATCAATGGCTTCAGTTATGAGTGAGCGGTCTTCGGGATGGTAGAATTCGATTCCGTTTATTTTATTATGATCAAAGTCTTTATCTACTTCATGGATATGATACACCTCATCAGACCAAGTGGTAACCCCGGTATCAAGGTCAAGCTCCCATACGCCAATTTTATTCATTGACAGGGTGACCTGAAGCAATTCACTTTTTTTATCTAAATCCTTCTTCTTTTCACTAAGCTGTTTATTTTTGCGTCGCAGCTCCAGTAATTTAATGGCTTGATCTGCAAGCAAGCGCAGCGACTTTAACTGTTCATTACTAATTGTACGCGGAGCATCATCGATAACACAAATTGAACCTAATGCTGCATCATTCTCATTAACAAGAGGAATACCCGCGTAAAAAATAACGTTGGGTTTTCCTGTAACCAATGGATTGTCAGCAAAACGCTCATCTTTTGTGGCATCTTCAACAATAAATGGTTCTTTTGGGGTATTGATAGCATGAGCACAGAAAGCGAAGTTTCGTGGGGTTTCTCTATCACCTAACCCATGGTGAGATAAAAACCACTGCTTGTCTTCAGTAACCAGGCTAATCAGTGAAATTTTAGCACCGCATATGTTGGCAGCCATCCGGGTAAGAAAATCGAAATCTTTATGTTCCTCTGTGTCGAGAATATCGTACGAATGAATTTCTTGCAGCCGTTCATTTTCGTTTTTTGGCAGATCAGGTTTTTTCATATAGTGCTAAAGGTAATTATTTACAAAAATTTTAAAAAGATTAAAGCCTTTTATTTACTAAAAATGAGGAGAGTATGAATTTGCAATCTTGAATTTATAACGGCTCAGGGCTTAAGCGGCGAGGCGACCAAAGCTAATTTTGACTACTTCACATAATCGTCCGCTTGAAGCCCTTGTTATACACCATTGTTTATTGTAAGTATTCAAGCCCCTTACTATCAGTGAGTTGCTTTAGATAATGTTTAAACTGTTCACGCTTTTTATTAGTGGTAAAGGGTAATCTAATCTTTTCGGAAGATCCTATGCTATTTTTGATCTCAATTACATTTTTATTCACTCCAATTGCTTTGACTTTTTCCCATTCAATTTTTTTCTCTTTGCCACCATACAGTTGATAATTAAAAAAGGTGATACCTTCTCCGTCAAGTTTTAAGCATTCCTTTACTCTTCCCCCTGGGAATAACGCCAATGCTAAACTGCAAACTATACCTGGTAATGCAGTCATCCACTCAACACTACCGTCAATTCTGTAAATCATGAAGGTTGCGCCAATAAAAAAACCAAAAAATATTGTCCCCAAAAAACGTGTCGCTTTTATAAGTGTTAGACCTTTGTCTGTTCTTAATTCAAATTTTTCCATCATCTTCAAAATTAGCAAAAGTTTGTTTGATAAATTTTTGGTGTATAACGGCTTAGGGCATATGCAGCGAGGATACCAAAGAAAAAGTCGAGCAACCAAACGCTAACTCGTCTGCATGATGCCCTTGTTATGAAACCGGTTCTGGTTCCTGAATCAAAACTTCAGCCGGGATACCAAGTTTTCGATACATGATTTTAATTTGACGAAGTGAAAGCGATCGTTTACCAGATAAAATTTCGCTGGCCCTGGACTTCGATCCTAATAGTTTCGCTAAATCTTTTTGCTCCATACCAAGCTGTTCCATTCGAAACTTTATTGCCTCAACCGGTTTAGGGGCTTCTATTGGGTAATGTTTTCTTTCATATTCATCTACCAATATGCCTAAAATTTCCAATTCATCTCCTTCTTCCGTACCGGGCTTGGCATCAAAAATTTCTTCAATGCGCTCCAATGCTTTTTGATGATCCTCTTCGGTATGTATAGGTTGAATTTGCATAATGGATATCCGTTTCAAATTGTCGTTGCATCTATTTTGTCGTATTCAGCATGAGTACCTACAAAACGGATGAACACCTGTCCGTAGTCATTATTTATTTTGACTACTAATCGATATGTATTGCCCTTGATATTGAAAACTACCCGATTGTCAGGAAGAATACTGGCATGTGGATACTTGTTCTTAATATCAGCAGGTGATTTCCATGAGGAATTTTTCGCTTCAGAAATCCATGCTTTTAAAGCATCTTCACTGTCCGAATGATTGTTCCAAAACTCGCGTAAAGTTTTTCGGGCTAATACTCGCATAGATGAATATA
>JAFIFA010000035.1 GCA_020832225.1 Balneolaceae bacterium | reverse complement strand
CAACCAGTCGTTCGCATCGTCCAGATTGGTGAACCGGTCGTTGGCGTCGTCATATTCAAGGATTTTATGCCTGTCACTGAAGCGGATCGCTACGTTTCCAAGTAGCATCATTTCGGTAAGCGCAGCAGCGTACTCGAAGTTGGATGATGTATCACCTCCCTCCTTAATAGCTCGTGTCCACTCCTCGTAAATTCCGGGAGAGCGCTCCATTGTCTGCTGCGGTTCGCCAATCTCATCAATTTTTGACTCAGGTATGAATCTTGGGTTATCTCCATATACATCGGCCATCAGCATACCGTCAGATCCATAAAAGATCATGCCACCGCCACTTGCTCCCATCGACTTGCCCTGTTCCAGTTCGGCCGGACGTGGAGGCATGATGCCGCCATCAAACCAGGTGAGCTTGACTTCCGGTCGACCGTTTCTCTCCGGAAATCGGTAGTGAACAGTTGAGCCTTCAGGAAATGAGGCCTTCGTAAAAGGAGTGCAGCTCGCCTGAATTCTGTCTGGATTTCCAAGCTCCAGTGCCCAAAATGCCTGATCAACAATGTGAGCTCCCATATCGCCCAACGAACCTGCTCCAAAATCCCAGTATCCTCTCCAGCTAAATGGAGCGTAGGCAGGATGGTAGGGGCGATAGGGTGAAGGGCCAACCCAGAGATCCCAGTTCATGGTGGATGGAACGGCCGGGATTTCATCAGGAAAGTTGAGCGTGCTTCCTTGTGGCAAAAAACCGCGTGGCCTGTCGGTCCAGCAGTGAACTTCATGTACATGTCCAATAGCGCCCTGACGAATCCATTCAACAATCTTGTAGGTACCTTCCCGTGCATGGCCCTGATTTCCCATCTGAGTCTTAACGCCTGTTTCAGCCGCAACCTCTGCCATTCTTCTAGACTCATAGATGGTTCTGGTGAGTGGCTTCTCCACATAGGCGTGTTTACCCATATTCATGGCATGAATGGCGATGGCTCCATGCGTATTGTCAGGCGTAGATACCAGAACAGCATCGATTTCAGGCTCTTTATCCAGCATCTCCCTGAAGTCTGTATACTTCTTTGCGTTTGGATAGGTGCCAAAGGCTTCTGCAGCGTAATCCTCATCGACGTCACAGAGTGCATAGATATTTTCACCAAGTTCAGCCAGGTTTCTTGTGTTATTGCCACCCATTCCGCCAATTCCGATTGAGGCAATATTAAGCCTGTCGCTGGGAGCCGTATATCCTTTTCCACCTAAAACATGACGAGGCACAAACATGAAACCGGCAGTTGCCATGGCAGCCTGACCCAAAAATTTCCTTCTCGATAGTCCGGACGTTGAAATTGCTTTGTTCGAATCGGAGTTTTTCTTGCTGCTCTTTTCAGATTGATCAGACATCGTTTCGGAATTGGGTTAAAGTTTGGCGGCAACGGAGTGCGCATAGATCAAATTCTAAAATAGCCTGTTGGAGTTTATAATCAAGAACAATCTTAAAATCGTGTAGAGGTTCCGTTTATAGCGGGAAGGCGTATTGGCAGATACGGCTGTCTGCTGTTATATTGTTGCACAGTCACATTCAGAGTTTGCACCGACCAATTCAAAAAATCGTATCCAATGACCTTTTCAGATGAGAGACTGCGCTACCTGAAACTACTCTCCGAACAGTTTCCGTCAATAAGGGTTGCTTCAACCGAGATTATCAATCTGAGTGCAATTCTGCAGCTTCCGAAGGGTACGGAGCATTTTATTTCGGATGTTCATGGTGAGGATGAGCCGTTTTTGCACGTTCTGAGAAATGGGTCGGGCTCCATCAAACGGAGAATTGAGGAGATATTTAAGGATACCCTGACCACTAAAGAGAAGAGAAATCTGGCAACGTTGATCTACTATCCGGAAAAAAAGGTGCAGCTGATTCTTCAGGAAACCGAAGATCATGATGAGTGGTATCGAATTACGCTCTTCAGGCTGATTGGTCTCTGCAGAGTCTCATCTTCAAAATATACAAGAAATAAAGTGAGGAAAGCCCTGCCGAAAGACTTCGCATACATAATCGAAGAGCTGCTACATGAGCAGGAGGATATTGAAAACCGACAAGAGTACTACAGCAGAATTATCGATACAATCATAGAAACTGGCCGGGCCAAGGCGTTCATCACGGCTCTGGCCAAATTGATACAGAGATTGACCATAGACCATCTGCATGTTATCGGAGATGTATATGATCGAGGCCCGGGAGCGCACGTCATCATGGACCGGCTTCTGGACTACCACTCCGTCGATTTCCAGTGGGGAAACCATGATGTGGTATGGATGGGTGCTGCAGCAGGAAGTGAAGCGTGCATTGCAAGCGTAATCCGTGTTTCACTGCGCTATGCCAATATGGAGACACTCGAAAATGGCTATGCCATCAGCATGCTCCCGTTGATTTCGTTTGCGGTTGAGAATTATGGTGATGATCCCTGCGTAGATTTCAGGCCAAAGGCAGGAGAGGAGCTCTTCTCAGAAAATGAATTGATGCTGATGGCCCGCATGCATAAGGCGATCACAATCATCCAACTCAAGCTGGAGGGACAAATTGTACAGAGAAGGCCTCAGTTCCAGATGAACGACAGGCTGCTTTTCAATCAGATCGATTATGAAAAAGGGGAGGTTCAGCTGAATGGAGAGCGTTATCCGCTTAAAGACCGGAACTTTCCAACGATCGACCCGGACGACCCTTATAAGCTTACAGAGCATGAAAAGAGCCTGATGCAGCGACTAAAACTTTCATTCAGCAACAGCGAAAAACTGCAGGCCCATACCCGGTTTTTATACGCCAAGGGGAGTATGTCCCTAGCCTATAACGGAAATCTTCTCTACCACGGCTGTATACCAATGACATCAAGTGGGCGACTGAAGCACTTTACGTTTGATGGCGTAAAACACGGCCCGAAAGATTTTATGGATCGCCTCGAGAGGCTTGCCCGAAAAGGCTACTTCTCTCCAAACGGCTCTGATGAGAAAGTTTATGGACAGGATATACTCTGGTACCTTTGGAGCGGATCGGAGTCGCGGCGTTTTTGCAAATAGAGAATGGGTTCGGTTTAACGAGATTTTTTTGAATAT
>JAFIFA010000028.1 GCA_020832225.1 Balneolaceae bacterium | reverse complement strand
TACAAACCGTAATTCAACTACCCTGCTCTTAAGACCCCCTGTGTCCCTGACATTACCCATGTAATATTCCTTCCCGAAATAAAATATGATTTAGCGCAACGATTTAATGCATTAGGCAAGATCCTTGTTCATCCCGACGCTTCGGGACGAACCAAAAGATCAAGGCGGTCCCCGAGTGATCGGGGTTGGCGGCGGGTGCATCTGGGTGACGGAAAAATTTCAAGGCCGATTTAGTTTAAATCCCTTCATAACATTGATTTGCGGCTGATGTAATTTTTCTATTCGTCACCCGCCAGCCACCCTCTTCCCGCCCCTCAACGATTCAACAATTCTAAAATTTAAAAAGGGCTCCCAACTTTTGACCTTTCACTTTTTACTTTTCACTCCTCAACAATTCAAATACCCACCTTTTTTAGCACTACAGCCGACGCTTCCAGGAGCTTCGCACGCTGGAAGGTCTCGACTCAAACTCAGGACTTTAAAAAGGGATTACTCCTCTTTTCATGTCCAATTGTGGTAGATGGGCCATGGCCTGAGAGTACTTTGGTATCTTCGGGTAGCGTGAACAGCTTTTTCCGGATCGACTCCAAAAGGAGGTCGAGGTCACCTTCGTAGAGGTCGGTTCGCCCTATGCTTTCCCTGAAAAGGGCATCGCCGGCAATAACCACTTTCTCATCAGGGAAATAGAGCGACACATGATCGGGAGAGTGGCCCGGTGTGTAGAGAATATCAAACGAAAATGAACCAACCGAAAAACCATCTCCTTCCGGCATCGGTTCCGGTGTGAATGAGAATCCGGACGTGCGAAAGCCAAACCGTTGAGCCTGCTCCGGAAACCTCTTCCAGAGATGTAGATCGGAGTGATTGAGATAGACAGGTACCATATACTCATTCAACACCTTTTCGAGCCCCAAAATATGGTCCACATGTGCATGGGTCAGACATATGGCAACAAGACGGTTGCCACTCTCCTCCAGATCCTCTTTAAACTGATTAAACTCACGCGGATCAAAAAATCCGGGATCGATCAGAATAGCCTCTCCGTTACCGGAAATGAGATAGGTATTTTCAGCGAAGGGTCCTACTGTATAGCTTGTAATCTCCATATGGCTCAAATAAAAAAAGGATGCAATGAGGGTTCACTGCATCCTTGAAACTCTTCAGAGTCCGATTTAAGACTTCTTACCGTATCGCTTGTTGAAGCGGTCGACACGTCCGGCTTTCTTCTGAATCTTCTGATTTTTGTTATAGAACGGATGATTTTTGGAGTCTACCTCACTCTTGTAGGTACCATCCTGCACGTTCATAGTGCTTCGGGTTTTAATCTCCGAACCATCACTCATTAAAACTGTAATCTCTTTGTAGTCGGGATGAATTCCTTTTTTCATAGTCTTGGCGTTGATTGAATCTTCAATAGACACCAAAGATAAGAGTTCCAAATTGTTTATGCAATCAAAGAAGATCAGCAAAAAACAAACCCGCAGAGGCATTGCTGCATGCGGGTTACATGTTCGCAGAGTATAACTACCACTCCAACCTATTTCAGGAGCATCTCTCCGGGATCTTCAAGTCCCTCAGAGACCGGTGCCGAGGCACGTCCCTGGTTGTACTCCTCAAGGGTGAATTCGTCAACCGTGATGGCATCAAATCGTGCCTCCTCGGTTTTCCGTACCTGTTCAGCCTCCTCTTTGGTAATGATACCCTTTTCAAGAGCCGGCTCAATCTGCTTCAAAACATGATCCTTGGGGATCTCTCTCGTTTTCGTCGCCTTATAGAGCTTTTTATAGATCGGGAACGACTCCTCAATCACACGCATCGCGTACTCATACTTGCCGATCGCCTCCTCTCTATCCTCAGTGAGGTAGATTCCGGAAGTGATACGATCTCGCTGATCGCCACGGGTCTGCATCGCCTGCGCCACCTTTTGTCCAAGATCATCAGACGGCTTCCGGCCAATCCTGTTGATTCGCGACCAGAGTCCGATCGGGCCCCTGAAGAGCCAGCTCAGTCCCGGCACCTTAATCTCATTGCAGATCTCATCAAACGCCGTCTGAATTCTCCAGAATGCATGCTCCATCGCCCACTCAAAGTAGATGCGATCTTCCTCCTTCTGCCCTTCAGACTCAAAACGCCTGAGGGTTGCGGTGGCCAGCAGCTGCCAGCTCAAAATGTCTGCATAACGCCCGGCCAGCTTCTCTTTCATCTTGAGTGCACCACCATAGGAACCAAGTGCGACATCCGTCATAAAGGCGAAGGATGCAGATGACCATGATAGCTTCTTGTAATACCTTGCAGCCGGTCCACTAACCGGAGAGCTGACCAGCCTTCCGCGGGTAACACTGAGCAGCAGTGAGCGGAACGAGTTCTGAACCACATGTCCGATATGCTTCCAGAATGCATCATCAAAGGCCACCGCATCCTGATTCATCAACGCCTGAATCTCCTTCAGTGCGTGTGGATGGCTGCGAATCGCACCCTGGCCAAATATCATAAGGGTTCGGGTCAGAATGT
>JAFIFA010000020.1 GCA_020832225.1 Balneolaceae bacterium | reverse complement strand
GGTTAAAAGAAGATCCAGTAATTGGATAATATATTGACGATTGATAAATGCCCTCTGAGTTATACTTTTTAATCAAAAATTCATGAGAATCAGCGGTAATCAATTCCCCTTCATCCGATATCGTTGTCAGAGTATAATCTACTGTAAAAAATCTTGGTATAGATTGAATTTGAGAGTTCCGCGCTGTAGATATCTGTAGCTTCTCCAGAAAAACATAAGGTTTATAATCTAACCTTTTCCCATACTGATCCATTAAAAGGTACTTATTTTTCATTCTTGTATTTTGTATGTGCTCATAAAACCTGACCGAAATATTCCCATCTTTTCGAACCTTCAAACCGACTAAAAACAAACCGCGTACATCATCTTCCTGACGGATATCCCAACTCTCTTCCAACGATGTCCGAATCAGTGAATAATCATTGGCATCGTATACATTTAAACGTTTTCCGGTATAATCGTATAAATAAACCTTTCCGTCATTAACCTGCGTCCAATAAGTAAATCCATATTCGCCGGGTCCTCTGCCCGGTCCTCCAAGTAATGTACGATAGGTACCATCTGCATTATATACATGTACATTAAATACAAATGGCATTGTCTCAAGGTTATTTCTGAGATCAGTCAAGATTACACGCCCATTATCATCAACTACGCATGCTTCAACTCTTGTTAAAAAGGGTTCTCCGGTTTTACCAAAGGTTTGATCCGGAATAAGTTCTATAGAGTATCGGGGCTCTGAATTTCCCGGAAAAACAGTGAGATTTTCAACCTCCAGGATATGCTCCGGAATTTCATCTAGCACTTGAATATTGGCCTGTTCAACATGTTCAGATACTATATTTTTTCCAGATTCTTTTTTTTGTTCTGCTAACTTATGCGAAGAATTTTCAGAGCACCCATTTAAACCAATAAAAAAAAGAAAAAGCACTAATCGTTGGAGAATTTCCATAATGTAATTGGTGTATTACTAAGCGAAGGGGGCTTAAAACCCCTTCACTTTTAATCAACTTTTTTAACCGTAATTTGGACCACAGTGTTCAATCATATTTTCCCAAGCACTTTGAATTGTATTGCTACAAGTTATCTGATCATAACCAGAATACCATTCCAGGCACTTCCCTTGCAAACAATTATAATATGAACTCATAGTGTTACAACCACCGGCTTGACATTCAACTGTTTGGTCTGCAGGCTCACCACCTTTTATCATTCTCATGTCATTTCTAGTTAAAATTTGCATCTTTCTATCCTCTTTTAATTGTAACCCGTTTTACCATTCGGCGAGGTACGAGTATATATGAACCCCTGCTTAACCACTCAAACACTAATTCACTTCTCTGATATTTTTGCATTTTCTGAATTCAATTTTCCTGCATTCAACCCATTTTGATCGCCAAATTTATCCGCCCGACGCTGCAGAAGCAGCAGGCTTGTGAAAACTTCAGGGGAATTTTTCAGACGGGCGGCGGCAATTCGCTTTTTGCAGAGATGTTCTGAAACCGGACTATTCAGATGATGCAGATAGTTGACTACTTCTTTTTCCATAAAACCCGTACTGTTCTGTTCACAATACCGAACTATTTATTTGATAAGTTTTAACATTTCCACAACACATTAATGAAATTAAAAATAAGATGTACCCCCTATATTTTGGGAGTTCCATTTACATACCTATTAGATTAGCATCATAGATACAAACCATCTATTTTCTGTTTCAACCTGCTCCACTCCTCTTAAAAAAAGTCCAGATTTAACCTTTTTTACCCAAGTCGCATCCCCCTTTTCCAATAACAACTCTCTGCAATAATCCGTACCATTTGCTCTTCTTTTCAACGAATGGATAACAACCAGACCACATACCGCACCGACATCAAACAGGAAGTATCCAGCCTGCTTAAGATCGGTATACCCGTCATCATCGCACAGCTCCTTCAGATGAGCATGAGCTTTGTGGATACCGTGATGGCCGGCCGGCTCTCTCCCGAAGATCTTGCCGCGGTTGCGGTAGGTTCCAGCATTCTGCTTCCTTTTATTGTGCTCTGCCTCGGCTGCATGATGGCCGTCACCCCGATTGTGGCCCAAAATGTGGGTGCACGCCGTTTCCGGCAAATTGGCAAAAATGCCAGGCAGGTGCTTTGGCTCAGCCAGATTCTTGCTATACCTAGCTTCTTTCTGCTTCGCAACCTGGACGCAGCTTTTCCGTTGATCGGCGTAACTGAAGAGATTATCCCAATTGCCGCCGGATACCTGCGGGCTATATCGTGGGGCATCTTTCCTGCTTATGCCTTCGGTGCACTCCGCTACTTCAGTGAAGGGCTCAGCGTTACACGTCCGGCCATGTATATAGCAGCGGTCGGTTTGATGGTGAACATCCCCGCCAACTACGTTCTGATGTTTGGAAAACTGGGTTTTCCGCAGCTCGGGGCCATCGGAACGGGGTATGCCTCAGCCATCGTGTTCACCGTGATGTTTCTCTGTATGCTCGCCTTTACCGTGAAGTTTGAAGCCTACAAGCGGTTTGAAATATTCGACCGCTTTCGTTTGCCGGAAAAAAAATACCTGGGTGAACTGCTTCGGATTGGGGTACCGATCGGAATCAGCTCTACTATGGAGGTGACGATGTTTGCCGTGGTAAGCCTGTTGGTCAGCACTATCGGCACGGTGGTGATTGCCGGGCACCAGGTAGCGATCAACTTTGCATCGATGGCGTTTATGATTCCCTTCGGTCTATCCGTAGCCATATCAGCGCGCGTGGGGCAATCTGTGGGCCGAAACCGCCCGACGGAAGCGCGATTCAGGGGGTATGTTGGCGTCGGTGTATCCTGCTGTATTATGGCATGCACGGCACTCACCATGTATCTCTTTCCCGAACAGATCGCTTCAATCTATACGGATGATGCCGAGGTGATTGCCGTTGCCGTACAGCTTCTCTTTCTGGCCGCCATCTTTCAGCTGTCAGACGGTCTCCAGGTGAGCGGTTTCGGTGCGCTGCGCGGGCTAAAGGATACCAAAGTACCGATGTATGTAAACCTGGTGGCCTACTGGCTCATCGGCATCCCCGTGGCCTACTACCTCGGTTTTGGCGCCGGATATGGCGCTCCGGGACTTTGGACCGGTCTCATTGCCGGACTCACCGTGGCAGGAATTCTCCACAATATCCGCTTCTTCAGAAAAACCGGTTCAATGGGCGCCTGACCCATTCATTCAGCGATGGTTATGCTTCCGTTCATACCGGGGTGAAATGAACAGATGTAGTCGTTCAGTTCTGCAGCAAGCTGCTCCGTTACGGTAAATGTGATTGAGTTCCCCTCAAAGATCGCATCCACACCGTCATCTTCTGAAAATGACCCGCGGTCGCTTCGTTGACCCAGCAGGGTTTCACTATCGGAGTTTCTGAGAACCAACGGATGTAAGGAGGCTCCCGCATCATTGATGATCGTCACCCTTCTTCCAATCTCCAGGTTGATCTCCGGATTTTCGGTCTCAAGCTCTGCAGAGATACCGCTGCCTGTAAGTGAGACGGCTACGTAAGCTGAAGCACCGTTATTTTCCAGAGTTAATACACCGCTTACCTCAATTGGAGCGTCATCATCCTCAATGTTATCCATACCGGAATCGGTGGAATTGGAACAGTTGATGAGGCTCAGACTGAGTGCTATACACATCATCAATGCAGTTATTGTTGAATAGTCAGAAAATTTAGATTGGTTCATAATGTCGTTCAGTTTGTTTGTTGTTTCACCAACAATACGCAGTAACGGATGGAGCGGATTGGATCACACGTTCAGCTTCACCAGAAAGTCATCCAGTTCATTTTGGGCGATCAAATCATTTCCCCTATCGGCGAGAGTGCGAATATCTTTATGGCGTACAATTTTTCGATCGTAGAATGATTTCAGCAGTGATAGCTGGTGTTCAAAGTATCGCCGTGAAAAATTGGTGCTGAATGAATTTGCGTCAATAGAAACCACCATCCAGTCGATCAGTTCACACGAATTTCCCAGCATGAACTCCCTCAGGAGCGGCTCAACAGTTTCTTTTTGATCTCCGAGGTCGACCGAAAAGCTAACCGGAGTGAGGCGCCGGGTGAGCTGCAAGGGAAGCATGCAAGAGGTATTGTAGTTGTTCAGAGCCATCCAGATCAGACGCAGCAGTGCTCCCGACGCCGTTCTGACAGGATTGTGCCCTTTGAAACAGCCATACCACACGGTTTGATCTGATTCTGCTCCGTCATCGGGTTTCATTCTCAACCGAAAATGCAGCATCGTTTCCTCAATGCCAATCCCGATGAAGTAGTAAGCCTCCGTCTGCTTGTTGGCGTGGTTAAAGATTGGACGATGGGTGCGGATCAGCCAATTTTCAAGAAGCAGTGCGCTCCTTTCATCCGGAGTGATCTCAAGATCAAAAGAGCGAATGCGGCTCACCAGGCGGGACGTTTTTCGGGACACGTTTCCCGCTTTGGCACGTTTGTAGGTCATCAAGCGAGTTCTGAGATTTTTCGCCTTTCCTACATAAATTATATCACCCTCTGCATCATAGAAGCGGTAGATACCGGGCTCTGTTGGTACCTTGCTGAATCGCTCTGCACCGATCCGCTGCTCAAGAAGTGGTTGGGCTTCCGGAAATAGAGACTTTGGTGGAGCTACTTTTCGTTCTGCCTGTTCTGTTTTTACATGATCTGATTCTGTAGCCATGATCTTAAAATAGCATGGTTATATGACAGCATATTGTCATCCCCTTCACAACCGGTGACGGGTAAGGAAATACTTCCATTTGCACGTGTCGGACACTTCCCGAGAGGGTCGAATCGGCGCATAACAGAGCAACCGACGGGGAAAACCGCAGAACAGAGCAACCGACGAATGTCCAACAGAAAAAGTGGTATACGCACCCCAAGCTTTTGATTTAGCCCATCAACAACACTTTCTCTGTTTTTCTGTTGTTTCGTTTCACTGTTTTCCCTTCCACTTTATCGGTTTCTCGGGCTCTGTTGGTACCTTGCTGAATCGCTCTGCACCTATCAGCTGCTCAAGAAGTGGTTGGACTTCCGGAAATAGAGACTTTGATG
>JAFIFA010000012.1 GCA_020832225.1 Balneolaceae bacterium | reverse complement strand
AAACAGAGCTTCCCTTAACAATTGGGAAGGTTTTAATATTTTTCTCAAGCTCCTCTCTGAGCACAGGGATCGATACACCGATCTTTTTAAGTACCTGAACGGTAACATTATCTGAATCGGAAAGAAGTGCCTTCAGAATATGCGCCGGCTCTACGGCCTGATGGTTCGCATTTTGCGCCAGCTCTATTGCCGCCTGAACAGCTTCCTGTGCCTTAATCGTAAATTTATTGAAGTTCATAATCGCTCCATTTTTTTTTAAACAAAATGGTGCGAATACTGTACCTCTCTCCCCTACTCTGTCGGATTTTCAGGCTCTTGTGCCACAGAAGCATTCTGGCAGGCGTACTCTCCATAAATGGCAGACCCCTCAAATAAAATAAGCCGGCTGCCACTTTAAAGAGTGACATAGCCGGCTTACAGATACGCGGTATAATATTCAGGCTACCGCCCACATCTTCTCTGATTTAATTCAGATTAGTTCGAAACGGTAGTTTCGTCACTGCTAACTGTGTTCTGCAGGTGGTAGAAAACACGGTTTTGATCCTGGTTGTCGATTACCTCAGCAAGATCTCCTGATTTGGAGAATTCAGACTGATTCTTATAGTATGCAAGCGTGAGGTAAGCCTTAAACCGAAGTGTATGCGTCTTGGCATTAAGAGCCAAGTCGTTAATCATCTCTTTCACTCTTTCAGAAGTGAAATCAGGATATTCGGTTTTGTAGTGAACAGCGTTAAAAAGCGCAGAGTCAACTACGCCGTAAACATCCGAGCTAAGTCCGTAGATCAGTCCTTGCTCCAGTCTTTCAAAAAGCTCTTGCTGCTCCTTCTCTGTGAGGGCAACTGAGTCTGCATCAGCGCTCTGCATTGTGTTTGCAGAAGCTGCGGTAAATCCAAAAAGTGCAATAGTGATTGTAATGATTGTATGTGTCAGAAACTTCATAGTAGTAGTGTTTGGGGTTCGTTGTGGAATCGTAATTGATCCTTTTCAACTCGCTATCAAGATAGGATGGCGGTCGAGTTACTATCAAGATTTTCGACCATGTTTTTATTCATATTAAACAGCATTAAAGTGACATAATTACAGAAAAGCCCTTTCAATTTTTTTCTCTTAACGATTTGTTTACACACCAATGATTTCAATTTCTAATATCCACCCTCAGTTTCCCAAAAAAGCCCTACCAAAAAAAGAAGCGCTACCAAATTTCACGTCAACTATTCTGACAAATAATCAGTCTATTTTTCCATCAATATCAGATAAAAGCGTTTCCCAGAACCGCTTTCAGAAAAAAGTTGGCAGTGGTCTCTGCCAATTATGATCACTGTTCTGAGAGCGGGTTGGTATTTTGTTTTCATCCCGCTTTTGGTTAGGATAGATGTAGAGACTATAAAAAATCTCATTTGAGCAGATCAATAACCTGCAGAGTAGCTCTTTTTTAACAGAATTAGGTTTGTGGAGTAAATAATGATTCCTGTCAAATTTGAACAGATAATGCTGGAACTAAAGACCGGAAACATTGCGGATCAACCGGATTGTGATGCGATTGTCAATGCCGCCAATGCTGAGCTTCGTACCGGAGGTGGTGTAGCAGGCGCAATTCATAAAGTTGGCGACCCTCAGCTTA
The DNA here is from genome assembly GCA_020832225.1 of Balneolaceae bacterium. GTDB lineage: Bacteria > Bacteroidota > Rhodothermia > Balneolales > Balneolaceae > Rhodohalobacter. The sequence goes on along the minus strand of JAFIFA010000012.1, from coordinate 13,906 downwards.
CAGAGCTGACCCGATCGTTGGCTCCTATCTCTCCGGGTGAAGCGGTTATTACGGAAGCTCCAAACATGCCTAACAAGTTTATTATTCACTGCCTTGGGCCTGTTTATGGAAAGGATAAGCCAGAAGATAAGCTGCTGGCTGACTGCTACAGAAATGCACTCGATCTCGCGGAGGAGAACAAGATTGAATCGATCGTTTTCCCGGCAATATCGACCGGAGCATTTGGATTCCCAAAGAGAGAGGCGGCCAATATCGCTTTCAAAACGGTTAAAGAGAAGAGTTCCGGACTAAAACATGTGAACTACATCCGGTTTGTCCTCTTTGATGCGGCCGACTACAATCTCCATTGGGACACCCTCAAAGAGTGGTAGAGTGCCGGCCCTACCTCAAAGATAAAGCCGACTGGTTAATCAGTTTCCGTAGATGTCGTTCAAAACACCCGCCATCCGGATTCCTGCCTGCTGCAATCGCTTGAAGACGATATCAACGTTTTCATACCTGTACTCAAACCCGATTCTCATATCTTCAGGCAGATCGTAGATTCGGTCTCTGTAGCTAACAGACTCATAGGCCCAGTCTCTCACACTGGCCTGCTGCCACTCTTCGATCTCTTCTGCCGACATGGTGTTTAGCTCACGCACCAGCTCCGTATAGCTCATCTGCATCGAATTGATAATGTCGCTATCCCAGACGCGGTGCAGGTTCGACTCATTACCCATCCAGTGTACCCGTACATCATTTCCTCCCCGGTCCTCCCCGGTTCCAACGTGCAATGGCTGATGGATGTCGCCCACCATATGCATCACCATCTTAAGATAGTCTCGCTCGTCATCACTACTGAGGCCACCCTCTTTCAGCTTGGCGATCAGCCTCTCAAGCGCCTCAACGATATCTCCACCCTCTTCCTGCTCTGCCTCTTCATAACTCATTCCGTCCGGAATGGTAGCCCAGTGCCAGGTTCGTGTATGGTCATAGCGGCTGTCGGAACGGATATCATCCATCCAGACGGTTGCACGGGCCATGGAACGATCGCCCAGAATTTCGTTAACCCTCTCCCTCACTTCATCCTGAAGGTGAATCTCTGCAAGCTCACCGGTTACATAGTGGCCAACCTGTCCCCACTTCAGTTCTTCGCTTTCGGCAGTAAAAAAGAGTATGAATGCTAATAGTATGGATGTCATCATATTCATTTCGTTCAATGCTTTTGCTCAGATAAAAATAGGGCTCCTTAGGTTATCAGACCATAAAACTTTGAAAAGATCTCAATTTCTTGAAACAAACCCCACTACTCTGCCCGTAACATGGATATGCTATTTTGCCAAAACCGTGACTCAGATATACTGATCTAAAAGCTAACCAACCCGTTCTCTATGAGACTTTTATGGATACTACCCCTTTCTCTTTTCATCACTTTGCAAACTGTATCGGCACAAGAGACTATCGGTTTTTCTGATCCCGACCGGATTGAGCCACTAGTCGAATACAGGCTTCCCGCCTAGGGATACTCCACTCTGTTTTGGGATTTTGACATGAACAGAAACCGACAGTCGAGCGATTTTGACAATGACAATCGATCGCTTCAGCAGCAGCAGTATAACGGCAGGCTGGCACCTGTCTATTTCCGTTTCCACGAATCGGAAGAACGTAACGTCACATTTACCATCTCGCCTCAACTGTTATTTCAGGGTGGTTCATCGGAATCGGATGCCAACAACACTAAACAATCAGAACGCATTCTGCAGATCGGAATTACAACCAACCTTACATAGAACAATTACCGGGACGGCAGCGATCTCTTTTTCCGATATAATCTCAGCGGCGCATTTTTTCAGTTGGATTCCAGAGATGAGAGGTTTGGGTTTGATGCGAGCGATATCGATAATCGAAACTTTTCCAGAAGGTTCAACCCAAGAGCCGAAGTTGGAGTGGGGTATGGCCGGCTTCGCAATGTAACCCCCATGATCCGCGCCCTTAGGCTTGACGAACGTCTTCAGGCACTGGCACCGGGTCAGCGCCTTAGCGGTTCCGATCTAATTTCTGCATCCGAACAGTTTACCAGACAGCGGGGATATTCGGATCTCTATGACAGGCCTGCAAAACATTTCTGGGACGATATGGATAGCCGTATCTCTACTGACCTCTCAAACATGAACGCCTTTGATCTTCTCTATCTCACCGACACCTCAGCGGAGTTAACCGGTGAGCGCCGGGAAGGCTGGAGCACAGGCATATTTGCGGGAATCAACTATCGGGTTCAGTACAATCGATTTGAGAACAATCTTACAGGAAGTGAGATCTCTAACGTATCAACTCAAACTGTTTTTGAACCTAGAGCTGAAGCTCAGTGGAGTAAAAATCTCTCCCTCGAACATCAGCTATCTGCATCGGCTATGGCTCAATATCTCAAGCCCATTTCAAGCGGTTCGTCGGGAAGTACAAGAGGTTATGATCTGAGTATTGCCTGGCTATACACGATAACGGATCGCCTCTTTACCAACACTACAGCGGGTTACTCCCGAACATCATCCTCTTCAGCATCGAGTTCGATCGACAGATACAGAGCAACTACTCAGATCAACTACTTTATAGAGAACCGGGTGTCGCTGTTTGGCAACGTTCAGTATCAGCATACAGATTTCTCCCAGTTCCAGAACAATCAGCTGCTATTTGGTGCGGGCATTCGGTACTACATCACCCGGTCACTCTTTTGATAGCCGATGGCAGCTTGCTCAGGAGCGGAGTTTTGAGAGCCTTTTGATCAGCTCTTTCTCTTTGGTCGTCAGTTTTTCGGGTAGTTGTACCTGGGTTTCAATGAAGTAGTTGCCCCGGTTGCCTGTAGAGTTGAATGCTGGCAACCCTTTATCGGGAAGGCGAAATGTCTTCCCGTTTTGTGTTTCGGCGGGGATGTTCAGTTTCACTTTGCCGCTCAGTGTCTGCACCGTAATGGGACCACCGAGAAGTGCGGTGTAGAGATCAACCGGAACGGTTTGGTAGACATCCTTTCCAACTCTTTTGTAACCGTCGGGAACATCGACACGGATTTTCAGATAGAGATCCCCTTTCATCCTGCCACTGCTGTCCGGTTTTCCTTTCCCTTTCAGCTTCAGTCGTTTCCCATCCTCAATACCGGCCGGTACCCGCACTTTTACTTTCTCACCGTTGATTCTGAGGTGCTTTACCGTACCCTCAAAAATATCGGAGAGCGATACGTTGACCTCTGCCTCTGCATCCTGTGCAGGCTGTCTGCGAAACGCACCTGATCTCTGCCGGGTCTGGGCTCCCCCATTTCCGGGTTGCCCGCCGCCAAAGATCGTCTCAAAAAAGCTGGAAAAGGGGCTGCCGCTGTCCTGTGCCCTCTCTCCAAACATATCATCCATATCGATATGCACACGCTGGCCGCTGCTGCTTCTGTATTGTCGGCCACCTCTGCCGCTTCTCTGGCCTCCATACTGCGACCAGTTAAAGTCATCCGCGCCGGCACCGGCCTGTTCATACCGTTTCCAGTCTGAACCCACCTTATCATAGAGTTTCCTCTTCTCGGGATCTTTCAGAACCTCATACGCCTCTCCAATCTCCTTGAACTTGGCTTCAGCTCTCTTGTTGTTCGGATTCTTGTCGGGATGAAATTTTGCCGCCATTTTACGGTACTTCTTCTTGATCTCATCCTGAGAAGCGTCTCTTTCTACACCCAGCGTTTTATAATAATCTTTGTATTCCATAAAGTCTGTGGTTTAACACAATGGTTACAAAAGGTATGCCATCTGTTCTAAACTTGCGAATATGTCAACATCTATGTTCAATCTGGCACATACCCAAAATAAAAAAACCCCCGTCACAGGACGGGGGTTTTTGCATTTCTGATGAGGGGGTTCCATTTGAACCCCCTCCGACAATTCAGTCGTTACTTCTTCTCGTCGTCATCTTCGTCGACCACTTCGAAGTCTGCATCGACGGCATCGTCACCGCCTTCGGCAGAATCTTCCGCTTCTGCGGATCCGCCTTCTGCTCCGGCATCCCCCTTAGGCTGCTGTGCATCTGCATCAGCTGCCTGGTAGATCTCCTGTGAAGCTGCTGCCCAAACCTGGTTCAGCTCTTCAATAGCCGGTTCAATCTCTTCCACCTTCTCCTCTTTGTGCAGAGTCTCCAGCTTGGTGAGCGCATCTTCGATCTTAGACTTGTTGTCTTCCGAGATCTTGTCTTTATGCTCATCCAGCTGCTTTCTGGTAGAGAAGATCAGTGAATCTGCCTTGTTAAGCGTTTCCACTCTTTCGCGAATCTTCTTATCCTCTTCTTCATGCTCTTCGGCAGACTGTCGCATTTTTTCGATCTCGCTGTCGCTGAGTCCTGAAGAGGATTCAATGCGGATGCTCTGCTCCTTGCCTGTGCCTTTATCCTTAGCACTAACGTTGAGAACACCGTTTGCATCCAGGTCGAAGGTTACCTCAATTTGAGGAACTCCTCTTGGTGCCGGCGGAATTCCATCAAGATGGAAACGGCCGAGTGTTCGGTTGTCCTGTGCCTTTGCCCGTTCACCCTGCAGAATATGAATTTCCACACTGCTTTGGCTGTCGGCAGCTGTTGAGAAGGTCTCCTTCTTGCTGGTCGGGATCGTTGTATTGGATTCGATCAGCTTTGTCATTACGCCACCCAGTGTTTCAATACCTAGAGTAAGCGGTGTTACGTCAAGAAGAACCACATCGTCCACATCGCCGGTTAGAACACCACCCTGAATTGCGGCACCAACGGCCACTACTTCATCCGGGTTCACACCTTTGCTCGGATCCTTTCCGAAGAACTCTTTTACGATCTCCTGAATTTTTGGAATCCGTGTTGATCCACCAACCAGAATTACCTGATCGATCTCATTCTTGGAGATACCTGCATCCTTGAGAGCTTTTTCACACGGTGTGATGGTTCTCTTCACAAGATCGTCCACCAGCTGCTCAAACTTGGAGCGTGTGACATCGATGTTCAGGTGCTTTGGTCCTGATTCTGTTGCCGTGATAAATGGCAGGTTTACATTCGTTTTCTGTGAGCTGGAGAGCTCAATTTTTGCCTTTTCAGCGGCATCTTTGAGTCGTTGCATCGCCATCGGATCTTTCCGGAGGTCGATACCTTCATCCTTTTTGAACTCATCAGCCAGGAAGTTGATCAGTCGCTGATCAAAATCATCCCCACCCAGGTGAGTGTCACCACTGGTTGATTTCACTTCAAATACACCGTCGCCAAGGTCGAGTACGGATACATCAAATGTACCGCCACCAAGGTCATAGACGATGATCGTTTGGTCTGTATCTTTTTTGTCGAGGCCGTAAGCGAGTGAAGCAGCCGTTGGTTCGTTGATAATACGTTTTACATCGAGCCCTGCAATTTTACCTGCCTCCTGAGTCGCCTTTCGCTGCGCATCATTAAAATAGGCGGGTACGGTAATAACTGCTTCGGTGACTGTCTCGCCAAGATACTCTTCTGCGGTCTGCTTCATCTTCTGAAGCACCATCGCTGAGATCTCCTGCGGAGCATACTTGCGGTCGTCAATCTGAACTCGGGCTGTGCTGTCGTCGTCCGACTTCACCACATTGTATGATACCTGGCCAATCTCGTCCTTGACTTCTCCATACATGCGGCCCATAAACCGCTTGATGGATGAAACTGTCTTTTCCGGATTTGTAATCGCCTGTCTTTTTGCAGGAGCGCCCACGAGACGTTCACCATCTTTGGAGAAAGCCACCACAGATGGAGTTGTTCTGCCGCCTTCGGAGTTCTGAATTACAACCGGTTCTCCGCCGTCCATTACAGCCACGCAAGAGTTGGTTGTTCCTAAGTCAATACCTATGATTTTACCCATAATCTTTGTCCTGTTATTCGATTTATTTTTTGTTATTGAAACTGTTTAGTCGATCGGAATGGAGTGAGCATCACCCTCATTGTCCGATCCTTTTTTTGAAAGTGTAATAGTGAGCACGCCGTCGCTGAAAGTGGCAGAAATTGTCGATTCATCTGCTTTGTCCGGAATGGCGAAGGCCCTTGAAAAGGCGCCCTCCCTGCGTTCGCTCCGGATTAGCTCCTCTCCATCTTCAAGATAGAGTTCACGCTCGCCCGATACGGTAATAACCCGGTTTTTCAGGGTAATCTTTACCTGCTCTTTTTTCATCCCCGGAAGGTCGATCTGCAGCTTGAACTGTTTGCTGCTCTCGACTATATCACAGTGAGGCTGGAAATCCCGCTCCGTTCTGTTTACCGGAACCGTTCTTTCCACAAAGTCCTGTATTTCTCTTCCAAGTTTTGATAACTGTTTTTCAAGATCCATATCGGTGCTATTCAGCATAAAGTTGTTTATTGATATACAGTGCAACCTCAGTGCCAAGAACCTGCCCATTCACCTATCACTGACGTATTGACAGAGCAGGATGGATAAAGAAATGCGGATGTCACAATGACAAGCAGAAACTAGCGGGACCTGCAAGTACGGCCTGAATGGATCTCTCTACTGTGTAGATCAGGCGGAGAGTTCTGAAAGGTGGGTCCAGAAATCGGGATAGGAGATCGCTGTACACTCTGCATCCAGTACGGACGACTCTCTACCGGCTGCAGTTGCCATTACGGCTGCTGCCATTGCCATACGGTGGTCGTGGAAGGATGGGTATTGGACCGGTTTCGGCTTAAAGGAAGGGGATCCCTCTATGGTTATGCCATCTTCACTGAGCTCAAAATCAGCTCCTGCAGCTTTAAGAATCTTACCCATTGCGTCGAGGCGATCGGTCTCTTTGTGGCGAAGCTCCTCAGCTCCCGTGATTTTAGAAATGCCATTAGCAAAACACATCGCCACCATCAGAACAGGGAGTTCATCGATCGAGTTGGGTACAAGTGCGGGGTCCGGCGATACGGGCTTCAGTTCGGTCGATCGAACTACAAGATCCGCCACCGGTTCGCTTCCTGCCATGCCCGGGTTCAGCACCTCAATGTCTGCCCCCATCAGCTTCAGGATCTGGTATGCGCCGGTTCGGGTCGGGTTCATGCCACACTTTTTGAGAGCAATCTCGGATCCCGGTCTCACCGAGCCTGCTACCAGCCAAAACGCAGCGGCAGAGAAGTCGCCGGGAACACGGTAGTTTTGCAGAGGGATCTCATCAGAAAGACTGCTACGAATTACCTTCCCGGTACCAAATGGCTCACTTTTAAGGCCCAAAAGCCTTTCGGTATGATCGCGGCTGGGCACTGCCTCAACCACTTCAGTCGGTTTTTCTCCATAGAGTCCGGCCAGAAGAACCGCCGACTTCAGCTGAGCACTGGCAATCGGGAGCGGATATCTCATCCCCCTGATTCCATGATGGCCGGAAATTTTAAGGGGAGCAAACTCTCCGCTCTTTGCCGTGATGGAGCCACCCATTTGTGACAGGGGCTCCACGATCCGCTTCATGGTTCTCGCCGAAAGGGAATCATCCCCAGTAAGCACCGCATCGACTCCTGCTCCTGCCAGAATACCGGAGAGCAGCCTCATTGTTGTTCCGGAGTTGCCACAGTCGAGCATCACAGCCGGCTTGATCAGCTTCTTCCTGCCCTTGCCGTTCACTGTAATACGGTCTCCGTCTCTTCCCAGGTCCACACCAAGTGCAGCCAGGCAGCTGAGGGTACTGGCCGGATCAGCGGCCGGAGAGTAGTTCTCTATCACGCTTTGCCCTTCTGCCAAAGCAGCAAACATGGCTGAGCGGTGTGAAATCGATTTATCGGGTGGAGGTGTCAGGGTTCCTGTCAGCTTTTCAGCCGGCTGAATAGATTGAATCATATTTAGTTAAGCTCTTCTGGAAAAATTTTGGCAGATAAAATTGAGTCAGCTTTAAATTAAAAAAACATTCCGCCAGATATCTAAACTGTTTAGACTTATTTGAAATTCGATGTCGATTTGCAGATAAAATGCAATGTAATCCATGGGAAGTTGATATTGGGATAAAAGAATGAAAAACTTTTAATTCATACAGATATTCTACTTTCGATCGGACCAGTTTTTGGAAAATTCGACACAAGCATTCATTTATTGATTCCAATTTGCCATAAATTGGCGTCAACCAAATGTATCTGATTAGGATATAAGCCTAAAATACTCGCAGGCAAAAAACATTTGGCATTATAAAAAAATGTAAATATAGCAATGTCAATCATAGATCCTTATTGCAATGATCCTACGCATGAAAATTACATCATCCTTGTTACTTTTTTTTGCAGTTTTAGCGTGCAGTGAGAAAGATAATACATCCGTTTACCATCCGACCGAAGAAAACTTAACTCAACTAGGTAATTATCACTTTAATGTTATCAATGTCAGTGACACTAAAGAAAAATCACCCAATATTTTAAGTAACTCTTATATCGAGTCATTAAGTTTGATCAACAATGGATTGACGATAGGTGTCCAATACGGGGATGAAAATCAAACCTTTGGACGAATCAAAGACATTACACTCGATTCTTCAAATCGAATCTACATCCTGGATTCCCAAAGACAAAACATCAGAGTTTTCAATACCAGCGGTGAGTATCTCACCACACTAGGTGGAAGAGGAAGAGGTCCTGGTGAATTGCAATCGGCCAGATCTATGGCAGTTTATGAAAATGAATTTCTGCTTGTAAACAATGGATATCAAATTGTGGTCTATAACATTGCTAATGAACCCATAGAATACTTAAAAACTATCCCACTTGAGAAATTTGTACACAGTATTTGTGTAATGGAAAACAAGCTATTTCTGCACAGCCCATCCCCATTAGACCCAAAAGATATTTCAGAAGAGAAGAGTTTTACCAATATGATTCATTCATATTCTCTGCCTTCTTTTGAATTTCAATTTTCATTTGGGCAATCCTATAAAAGAACAAATCCTTTTATTGTTGAAAGAATGACAATGGGAAATTTAAGCTGTAATAGAGCTTCATCAACCGTACTTTTTACTTTCGAAAGAATGCAGGTTATACATGGGTATTCAGCGAATGACGGGGAGCTTCTTTGGAAAAATCGCATAGACGGACTCAGTCTACCAATGTTGACCGAAAACAATGAAGGCGGAAGACCAAGTTTGACTTATCAGATGCCTGATGATAATCTCATTGATCAAATATCCGCAACACGAAGTCTTTATACTGATAGTGAATATGAACTATTTCAGGTCATAAGAGCTGATGTTCCGGAAATTGGAAACCTAAGATCTGAAAGATCGAGTAAAGTGTACTCCTTTCTCCTGAAAAGTACAGATGGTGAGGGTTTATATTTAGGAAATCAAATACCTGAAATAAAATTCATGGCCAACAATCGTATCACATCAGTAGATTTTTTAGATGGCTATACTTCGGTAAATCTGACTAAACTTGATGAGGGCAATAAGTAGGGCACGGTTGAAAGCTGAATATTTTAGCTTACGAACGTTACTGCCTTTTTTTCTATCTATTGGCTTCAGTTTCTGTCGAGAAGTCGCTGTGCTTTTTCGGCGCCGGGCGTTCCGGGGTAGTTTTCAATGATGCTGTTGAGAAGAGATCGTGCATCTCCCCTGCGTCCTTCCCTGATGTAAATTTCTGCGCTTTTATATTGTGCTTCGGCCACCCACTCATCAAAAGCGGCATAGAGCGTGCGAACCCTCGAAAACTCTTCGAGCGCACGGTCAAGGTCGCCTGCATCCAGGTAGGATTGCCCCAGTAAAAATTGAGCTTCAGCACCTACATCTGTGGTGTTATTCTCCACCACCAGTGTAAAGAATCGTCTGGCTTCCTCGGTACGTCCATCCTTCAGTAAAACCTTACCCACGCCTGTACGGGCAGCATCATTGTCCGAGTTGAGCGAAAGCACCTGCTCAAAGCTCTGGCGGGCTTCACTGCCGTTACCGAGTGCGAGCTGTGCGTTACCAATTCCGAGGTAGGCCTCCTGACGAAAACGCGCATCGTGTTCAGCCAGCTCCTCAAAACGGCTGAGAGATTCACGGTAGTTGCCCATCTCATAGTGCAGACGACCAAGTTGCGTCAACGCTGATGCTTTTCGCTCAGAATCTGGAAAATCGCTGACCAGCGTCTCATATGCTTCAATGGCCGCCTCTTTATCATCAGTTCTCACAAAAGCATCCGCCATGTTATAGTAGGCGTCCGGCATCAGCGACTGGTTATTTGTGATGCGCAGATACTGCTGAAACTCCCGGATTGCGCCGGTGTAGTCTCCGGACTGCATGGTGTTCTCTGCCTGACGGAAGCGGAGACGGTCGGCGGTTGTGGATGTTGGGTTATCAGCAAGAAAATCTTCCAGAATATCTGTGGATGTATCATCTCCACCGGCAGATAGCTGGGCAAACTGAATTCCATTGATCGCTTCAATGATGTAGTCACTTCGCGGATAATCTTCCAGCACCTGCCTGTAGGCCTCAATCGCCTGATCATAATTTCCGGCGTTGTAGTAAGAGTCGCCAATATTATACTGCGCCCTGGCGGCCCATTCGGTACCGGGATAGCGGCGAATCACTGTTTGAAACTCCTCAATCGCCTGATCGTAGTTACCGGTGTTCAGGTAGATGTAGGCGATATTGTATTGTGCCTGCTCCCTGAGTTGAGAATAGGGATAGATCCTGAGCGTGCGACGAAACTGAGAAACCGCTTCAAAGTTGCGGCCCATTCGGTAGTGGCTGTTTGCCACCTGAAACATCGCATAATCTCCGCCCGGCTCTGCACCAATCGCCATCTCATAATATTGAAGCGCTTCACGATATTTCCCCTGAGCGTAGAATGCATCCCCAATTCGAAGTTGTGTATCAGTGTCGTAGGGAAAGAGGGCTATTGATGGGGGATCGTAGTTCTCCAGAAAGTCGATGAGAGGACCGGTTGCATTTTCAAAGTCGCCCATCATAAAGTAGGCCCAGCCAAGACCATATTTGGCTGCTCCAACCAGTTCGTGGTCTGGGTACATCTCGATAAATCGTGCATACTGCTCAGCAGCGGGGCCATAATTTCGATACTGATAGTTGGCATCAGCGCTCCAGAATAGAGCTTCACTGCCAAGACGGCTATCCGGGGCATCTTCATGAACACTCATAAATTCCGGCTGGGAGCTCTCGTAAGCCTGGTTGCTGTACTGCACCCACGCTCTCTGGAATCGCGCCTGTCGCTTTAGTTCCGGATCGAGTTCGTCCAGTTGTTCGGCGAGTTCAAAAGTCTCCAGTGCGCGTCCGTACTCCTCGTTGGCAAAGTAGACCTCCCCAAGAAATGTGAGAACCTCACCCGGGTTATCTAGCTCATCTGCTCTTTGGGCGAGTGGTCGAAGTGCTTCAATGGCCTCGCCATAGAAGCCTACCTCAAATGCCGTAACGGCCCATTCGAAGTAAGCCTGTTCCACAAAGGTACCTTCACGAAAGCGGGATCCAAATTCGCGGAAACTACGGATCGCCTGATCGTTACGGTTTGCCAGCTTCTCATTCACAGCTTTGTAGTAGAGCGCCCGGCGTGCCAGGTCGTCATCTCCATCTGATGCTTCACCAAATGCGCGTGCCGCCCAGTGAAAAATATCCTGTTTGTGGTAGACCCATCCAAGGCCGTAGTGTGCAAGACGGATATCATCCCCCTCTTCGGCCCGGTTTATATACTGTCTGTAATAATTGGTAGCCTGCGAATAGTTGTTCAGGGCGTTGTAACTCTCCGCCATCAGGTAGACCGCTTTCTGTCTGTTTTCACGATCGAGATGGATCAGGGCGTCTTCAAACGCCTGAATTGCCTCTTCAAAACGGCCTTGCTGGTAGTATGATTCACCCAGAGCGGTTCCGATACGGCGTGTCATTGCATTGGTAGGATGACGCTCACGAAGCAGTTCAAACGCCTCGGCAGACTCATTGAACTTCTCCTCTTCCAGATAGAGACGTCCCCGGGCATAGAGAGCCTTTGGAGACCATTCGCTTCTTCGATGGTTGTCGGAAAGCTTTAAAAAATACTCCCGTGCCAAATCGTACTGGTTATTGAGCGCAGCTGTCTCCCCAAGTTTGTAGTAGAGTTCAGCTTTTTGCGCTCTCGGCTGTGGATAGTTGAGTGCCTGATCCATCCGCTTGATCGCATCATCCAGCTCGCCCCTATCTTTATGCTGGGCTGCTACCTCCTTTAGAAGAATTGCGGATCGGTTACTACCAGGGTGCTGCTGTATAAATCGGTCTGTATACTGGTCTGTGCCTGTAGAGTCGAGCCTGGCCAAGGTTCTGGCGCGGTAGAAAAGTGCTGTCTCCGAGAGATCACCTTCATCTGATGTGATCTCATCGGCGCGTTCAAAATAGATCAGCGCCTCGGCAAAAAGTCCTTTTTCAAATAGATCAAGTCCTCGTTGAAACTCACGCTGATATGACTCCTGAGCGTTCGAGAGTAATGGAAGACAGATCGCAAAAAGTAGGGTGAAGGCAAAAGGAGCAATTCGACTCATGCAAATGGTTCTATAAAATTTGTGCGATTACAGGATATGAGTTGAATATACCAACTCTGCTGAATTTGTTCCTTTCTAATCCCGATGAATTGATATCTATTTACACGTCAAGATATCGCATCAGCTCATCGGCACGGGAAGTTATGTCCATCTCCAGCACATCGTTGCGATTCTGGACGGCTGTGACATACCCATGCCTCTGCAGTGACGAGACCACCGCGGACGTTTTGGACTGATTCAACTTAATGGAAACGTGCAGAGTCGATTCACTATTGTCAGCCTGTTCAACAGTAAGTCCGAGAATTTTAGCTCCCTCGGTCTCTATCAGGTAGACAATTTCAGATAGGGTGAAATCAGCTTTGTGAATTTCGACGGTGATGACCGATCCTGAGGTCGTTACATTGAGCATATGAGAGAGTGCCTCAAGCACTTTTTTCTTCTCAATCACTCCCACGTAGGTCTCATTGCGATCCACGATTGGCAGAAGCCGAATCTCATGCTGAAGCATCTGTCTTGCTGCTTCAAAGATATGCTGATCTTCCAGTATATAGACCGGATTTTTTAGCTCAAGATCAGACACAGGCCGTGAGTGTTCCTTCTCTCCAGAGAGATCCCGCACGGTAACCTGCCCGGCAATTTTGCGGGTTGTTGGCTCCACAACCGGAATGGTTGCAGTGTCCCATACCTCCATCAAGGAGATCGCCTCAGCGATCGTTCCGGAAGGTTGCAATGGGGTAAAGTCCGGATTAATCAGTTCTTTCGCTAACACAGGATTACTCCTTTATCAATTCAATATCTTCGAGCATACTCTCGAAGCGGGCCTGGTCCGCTTTGGACGTAGTACCTTCTATTGTAACGTAATTCCCTTCATAATGTTCGCGTTCCACTACCGCCACTTCATGGAGGTAGGCCACGGCCTTATAATGCGACATTGGAACATTGTAAGCAAATGAAACATAGTCTTCCTCAATCAGCCTTCCCACTTCATCACGAAGTTTTGAGAGGCCAATACCCCGTTCTGCGGACACAAACAGCGCTTTCGGGTACTCTTTCTTCAGAGCCATCAATCTTTCCGGCTCCATTAGATCTATCTTATTAAAGACAATCACGCCCTTTTTCTCCTCAATTCCGAGCTCTTCCAGCGTATTGACCACCACTTCGATGTAGTCATCAACCAATCGCCCGGAGCCGTCAACAACATGGAGAAGGATATCTGCCTCCCTCACTTCATCGAGGGTCGACTTAAAACTCTCAATCAGATTGTGTGGCAATTTTCGTATAAACCCAACCGTATCGGAAAGCAGGACTTCATGATCGTCCATCTCCATACGGCGAACCGTTGAGTCGAGCGTGGCGAAGAGCCTGTCTTCTGCAAGCACCTCAGTTTCTGTTAGAGCGTTCATCAGGGTTGACTTACCGGCATTGGTATATCCAACCAACGCAACCCTTGTATTCTGCTCCCGACCCTTTCTCTGGGTTGTT
>JAFIFA010000115.1 GCA_020832225.1 Balneolaceae bacterium | reverse complement strand
GGATGATGCGATTGTGGTGCTGGAGAATATCTACGCCAAGATGGAACAGGGTTTGAAACCGATTGAGGCCGGAATTCTTGGTGCCAAAGAGATCTTCTTTGCCGTTGTTGCAACCTCTTTAGCACTGGTCTCTGTATTTATGCCGATTCTCTTCCTGGGTGGAACTACTGGCCGTCTCTTTCGCGAATTTGGTGTGGCAATTGCGGGGGCGGTAGTTATATCGTCGTTTGTAGCCCTTACACTCACCCCGATGCTGGCTACCAAGATCCTCGGCAAGGGTGCCGAAAAAGGGTGGTTCTACCAAAAAACGGAACCCTTCTTTCAGTGGATCAATAAGCTCTACAAAGACTCCCTGGAGTCGTTTATGAAGGTGAGATGGACTGCCTTTTTAATCATGGGCGCCGCTCTTGGATTGACTGTGCTGCTCTACAACAACATACAGCAGGAACTGGCCCCGCTCGAGGACCGAAGCCAGATGAGGATTTCAGCAACAGCACCGGAGGGATCCTCTTTTGAGTATATGGACAACTATGTGGACCAGATGATTGAGACGGTTCAGGAGAATGTGCCGGAGCTCTTTGCGATGAATACGGTAACCTCACCGGGGTTTGGTGCTGCAGGATCTATCAACTCCGCATTCGGCTTTGTGACGCTGGTACCACCCTCCGAGAGGGATCGAAGCCAGAGTGAAATTGCTGAGCAGCTTACAGGGTTGCTGGGTGACCTTACCGGGGCCAGAACCTTTGTTTCGGAGCCACAGTCCATTGGCGGACGTGGCGGCGGTTTACCTGTTCAGTATGTGCTTCAGGCGCAGACTTTAAGTCAGCTTGAGGATGTAATCCCCGAGTTTCTGAGAGAGGCCAATCAGCACGAAGCATTCACATTTGCTGATGTGGACCTGAAATTCAATCAGCCCGAACTGCAGATCGAAATTGACCGTGACCGCGCCAGGTCTTTGGGTGTATCGGTCCGCGATATCGCTCAAACGCTTCAGCTCTCTTTGTCAGGCAACCGCTTTGGGTTCTTTGTGATGAACAGCAAGCAGTATGAGATCATTGGCCAGCTGGAGCGTCAATTCAGAAATGAACCGGTGGATCTGCGTACGATCTATGTGCGAAGTGATAACGGAAGGCTTGTACAGCTCGATAATCTCGTTACCCTTAGCGAAACGAGCGCACCGCCTCAGCTATTCCGGTTCAACCGATTCAATTCGGCCACCATCTCCGCAGGTCTGGCACCGGGCTACACCATTGGAGACGGGATTGATGCGATGAACGATATTGCTGAGCGGGTTCTGCCATCTACGGTGGTTACCGATCTTGCAGGCCCCTCACGAGATTTCGCGGAGAGTGCCGCAAGCCTTCAATTTATCTTTGCGATTGCCATAGTGTTGATCTATCTGGTGCTTGCTGCGCAGTTTGAGAGTTTCCGCGATCCATTCATCATTCTCTTCACGGTTCCGCTGGCTGTTTTCGGCACACTGCTGTCGCTCTGGTACTTTGACCAAACCCTCAACATATTTAGTCAGATCGGTATCATTATGTTGATAGGACTGATTGCGAAGAACGGTATTCTGATTGTGGAGTTTGCGAATCAGAGACAGGAGCAGGGTATGAGCGTGATGGAATCGATTATGGATGCAGCTGCCGTACGTTTTCGTCCGATTTTGATGACCTCAATCTCAACTATTCTGGGAATTTTGCCAATTGCCCTCGCACTGGGTGCAGGAGCTGAGAGCCGAACCTCAATGGGTATCGCGGTTATTGGCGGACTCCTGATCGGTAGCTTCCTTACTCTCTACATCATACCTGCCATCTACAGCTATTTTGCCTCAGATAAGAGAGCAAAGAAAGAGATGATTGAAGAAGCCATTGAAGCAGATAATAAGTTAGAACCTGCAACTTTATGATACGCAACTTACTGACGGCAGTGATCACTGCCACTATTCTGATCCTGGCCACATCAACTGCCGCAATTTCACAGGATCGCCTTTCACTGGAAGAGGCTGTGCAGATTGGTCTTGAGAATAATTTCGGGGTGGAGATACAGCGTAACCTTCGGCAGATTGCCGAGAATAATCGCTCCCTGGGTAATGCAGGGTTTCTACCGTCACTCTCCTTAAGTGGTTCACGCGTGGAGACAGTGGAAGACAGCGATCAGGAGTTTGCCGACGGCACCACACAGGAGAATCGCGGTGCAAGAAATACAACAACCGGCGCAGCTCTGGAGCTGGACTGGACGGTGTTTGACGGTCTCTCTATGTTCGCCAGTTACGATCGTCTCGGTGCCATTAAAGAGGTGGGTGATGAGGAGCTGCGCCTATCGATGGAAAACCTGATTCGTGACATCGCAATCTCATACTACGAAATTACCCGGATCAGTGAACAGGTCGAAAACCTGGAGGCTAACCTTGAGGTATCGGAGGAGCGGATTGAAATTGAGGAGGCAAAGGTTGAGATCGGCTCGGGGTCTGAATATGATCTGCTTCAGGCAAAATCTGATCTTAATGAAGACAGATCGGCACTCTTTCGTGAGCGCAATATTCTCACTGAGGCTAAAATTACGCTCAATGAACTTCTCTCCCGTGATCCCTATTCAGAATTTGAGGTTTCAAGAGATATTGATCTGAATCGATTTCTGGATCGTGAGGAACTCTATGGGAAGCTGATTGATGAGAATGCACAGCTATCGATTGCCCGTTTGGAGAAAGAGATCAGCCGACATGAGATGAGGGAGATTCGCGGAGAGCGTTTCCCGCAGATTGCCGTAAATACGGCCTACAACTACAATCGCGCTGAAAATGATGGTGGCTTCTTCCGCTTTAATGAGTCGAGAGGATTCACCTTTGGTATTACGGCCCGTATCAATCTCTTTAACGGTTTCGACACCAGCCGCAGGGCACAGAATGCCCAGATAAACAGAAAGAATGCTGAGCTCTCCTACGAGTCTGACAAGCTGATGCTGGAGTCCCGGTTTTTAGCGCTCTACAGATCCTATCAGAACACTCTTGAATTGGTAGACCTTGAAGAAGAGAATTTTCTGAATGCTGAGCAGACGCTCGATATTGCACTGGAGCGCTTCCGGCTCGGCTCTATTAGTTCGCTTGAGTTCAGAGAGGCACAACGTACTTTTCTGGCTGCAGAAAACAGGCTAATCAACGCCCGCTTCGATGCAAAGGTAGCGGAGACAGAACTGCTCAATCTGAGCGGTGAGCTAAATCAGATCTTCCGGAATAACGGGCTGTAATCAGCGCTCTATTGTAAAGGTCAGCTCGGAGCCGCCCCGTTTAAATTCAACAGAATTGGCCATTTCCCGGATCAGGAAGATTCCCCGCCCTCCTTCATCGAGAAGATTGTTCTCCTTGAGTGGATCTTTTAGGTTTTCCAGATCAAAACCATCCCCTTCATCCCTCACCACCGTCCGAATCATTGACTTTTCAACGGAGATCTCCAGAAAGACAGACTTATTGGCATCGTATTGATTGCCGTGCTCGATGGCATTGGTAACCGCTTCACTTACCAAAAGCATCAGTGTTGAGATCTCATCATCATTAAGATCAGACTGATCCTGCAGACCGGCAACATAATCCGGGATCCTTTCCGACTCGCTGTGAGTGGATTTCAGTTCGAGCCGGAAGGTTTTTGAGGACATGTTGTCTGGTTTGGAATTAGGCGTAAATACCGCGCAACTTCAGCGTGGCTGCTACTTTGTCTATCGCATAGACATATGCCGCCTGCCTGAGTGTGATGGAGTACTCGCCGCTCACTTTGTAGAGATTGTCGAAAGCACTTCGCATCATTCGGTTCAGGCGTCGGTTTACGCGCTCTTCGGTCCAGAAATAACCCTGTCGGTCCTGAACCCATTCAAAGTAGGATACGGTAACACCACCCGCATTTGCAAGGATATCAGGAATAACCATGATTCCCTTCTGCTCAAGAATGGAGTCGGCATTTGCAGTAACCGGGCCGTTTGCACCCTCGGCAATAATCTTCGCTTTGATCTTGTCGGCATTATGTCGGCTGATCTGATCCTCCTTGGCCGCCGGGATCAATACATCGCATTCAAGCTCGAGGAGCTCTTCATTGGAGATCTTGTCAGCTTCACTATACCCTTCCAGGCTGTTGTTGTTCTCTTTCATGTAGCGGATCATGGCCGGAATGTCCAGGCCTTCTTTGTTGAGGTAGCCTCCGGAGATATCGCTAACAGCGATAACTTTTGCACCCTGCTCATACATCAGCTCTGCTGAGACGGAGCCAACATTACCAAAACCCTGAACCACAACGCTGCTCTTGTTCGGCATCATCCCGATTTTTGAGAGTGCGGCAAGCGTACAGGTAACCACGCCGCGTCCGGTTGCTTCCCGGCGTCCCTGCGAGCCACCGAGGATAATCGGCTTTCCAGTAACGACCGCTGTTTCGGTTCGCTGCTGGTTCATACTGTAGGTGTCCATGATCCAGGCCATCACCTGCTCGTTGGTATTCATGTCTGGGGCGGGGATATCACGATCGGGCCCGAAAACCTCAAGTAGGTTAGCAGTATATCGTCTTGTAAGCCGCTCAAGTTCTGATTGGGAAAGTTTCTTAGGGTCGCATCGAACACCACCCTTGGCTCCGCCAAATGGCACATTCACAACCGCGCACTTCCATGTCATCCAGGAGGCTAGTGCCTTTACTTCATCGAGGTTTACATCCGGCGCAAAACGGATGCCACCTTTGGATGGGCCAAGTACGTTATCATGAATCACACGATACCCTTCAAATACCTCAATCTTTCCGTTATCCATCACAACCGGGATGGAGACGATCACCTGCTTAACAGGTCGTGCCAAGTACTGGAACATTCCCTCATCCAGCTTGAGGATGTCAGCGGCAAAACGGAACCGCTCCATCATCGATTCGAATGGTGACTCTTTGTCCAGTTTCGGTCCCGGCTCTTTGTAGTAAGCTGACGTCTGTGATGCTTTATTTGATGACATATGAATTTTTTGTTGGAAGCGCTTGCTTCAATATGTAGGGCTGATTTTTTATGTTTATCGGGGAAAAATACAGGCTTTTTAATCAAGGAAAAATTCTTTTTTTTGACGCTCCCCTGTAAGGATAATATTGGGTTAATATTCAATCCGTATTGTTGGGGTTAGTAAAAAACCGTTATTGGAGCGACTACGGATGGCCGCCAAGA
>JAFIFA010000222.1 GCA_020832225.1 Balneolaceae bacterium | reverse complement strand
AGGAATTGATTGGTACCGCGCCCTGAGTGCGATTTTATTTACAATTGGCGTTATTGGTGTACTTATTCGAAGGAATGCAATCGTCATCTTTATGTGTGTTGAGATGATGCTGAATGCTGTAAACCTCAGCTTGGTCTCATTTAGTGCCTACCATGGTGACGTAGCCGGACAGATTTTGGTCTTCTTTTCGCTCTCCGTAGCTGCCGCAGAAGCCGTAGTCGGATTGGCAATCATTATCGCGATTTTCAGAAATAATCTTTCTGTGGATATCACCAAAGTAAATCTGTTGCGTTGGTAGCGCTGATTTACAGGAATGGTAAAAAGCTTCTTTGCTTCGGTGAAGGAGCTTTTTTTGTTTACGTTTCAATAGTTTGCTGTATTGGTGTGTATAAAATGTGTATATTTACAGGCTTGAATGATTTAACAGCAAAGCTATGTTAAGGTCACTTATTACAACTCTTTTTTTGCTCATTGCCTTACCATTGAAGGCTTCTGATGACCCGAAATTTATACTAATTCATCTCGATGCAGGATCCAGCTTTTACGTCCAGGATGAGATGGCAAAAGGGAATCTCCCTAATCTGAAGGAGTTCTTTGGTGAAGATGGTCTGATAAACTATACCATTACCTACTTTCCAAGTAAAACCCCAACTGTTATTTCAAGTCTCAGAGATGGGCTAAGCCCGGATGATGCTGTTCTGCCCGGTTGGAAGCGCCCTTCACCGTACAATGGTCGTACCATAGGTATGATCGGGACCTTTCTGGATATGGCATTCTCCAAATCGAGACTCTCTATGACGAACCTAATTTACGGATTACCTGCCTTTCATTGGATGGCCGGACCAGCTTTGGTTAACTCTGCCTACTACTTACAAGATTACGATGTTATCCAATTCTATTGGTACAATGTTGATACGCAAGGCCATTTTAATGGTGAAGAAGCATTTATCAGCGAGCTAATTGAATTTGACCGGCAATTCGGTAAACTCATAAGGCGACTTGACGACGACGTAAACGTGGTAATCTACTCAGACCATGGTATGACCTTCGGCCAGGGTGTGGAGATCGACCCTGTTATTGAAGAGATACTGGGAGATGATCTGGCCATCTTTTCTTATCCAACACTCTACCTGGAAGATAGTAGCCTTGCAGAGTATTATGCAATTCGCCTGGTTGATGAAACAGAGATAGACTTTACCTTCATCGAAGATGTGGAGAATGGAAGAATTATTGGCTTTCATAATAATGGAAAAGTCATCCTGAATATAGATGGGGATCTGGTTAACTATGAATTTGAAGGCGAGGACCTTCTTGGTTACTACAGTAACGGCTACAAAGGAGAGTATCTGAATCGAGAGGGGTGGCTCAAACAATCCTACAACTCTAAGTATCCAATGGCGCCGATCAGTCTGAAAACCCACATGAATAATCCAAGTGCGGGAGATATCATCACGCTCTTTGGAAAAAACAAGTACCATCAAACCGGCTACAGCCGAATGGGAAATCATGGTGGATTTACCTATCAGGATATGACAACGCCACTTTTCCTGCGTGGTTCAGAGGTGGAGGAGCTAAGAGGTCGAGAGTATTACTGGCTTCCCGATCTTTTTTCAGACCTTTCAGACATAGATTTTGAAAGTCGCCCGCAAAGGGAGCGACATACAGTTACTTCCCGTTATGATTTTCGACGCGACAGAGCGGTATCCGAACTTTCATTCTCCCCCATTTACAGGGTTCGATATGGCGCTAACTTTTATATGGAATCTGGTACATTCGAGCCTGAACGGGTTGATATTTGGGGTAAAACGGACATCTTCCGCTCCTACCTCAATCGAATGTGGATTGGAACGGGCGTCGAACTATCGGGAGGGGATATCAAACCTATGCTGATGTTCCAGCAAGATCTCCATATACGGAAGTTTGTTTTTCAAAGCTCCATTGCAACGAACCGGCAGTTCTACTTCCGTACATCTTATGAAGCCACACCCTGGTTGGCTATAGAGAGTGTGAATTTTAACTCACTTGGTGTTCGTTTCGATTTTTGAGGAGTATTACATTTTGATTCAAATCTGTCGATTTAGCCATAACAGAGTTATATTTCGGCTTAATTTTCATCCATAAAAAGCGCTAATACATTGAGCGATCAAAAAATTATTTTTTCGATGGTTGGGGTCAGTAAAGTTTATAAACCCAACAAAACGGTACTGAAAGATATCTATCTCTCATTCTTTTACGGAGCCAAAATTGGTGTTCTGGGCCTCAATGGTGCGGGTAAAAGTACATTGCTAAGGATCATTGCAGGTGAGGATGAAAACTACATTGGGGAAATCTCCCGTCAGAAAGGCATTACATTTGGTTATCTCTCACAGGAACCACAGCTCGATCCCGATAAGACGGTGAAGGAGATTGTGGAAGAGGGGGTACAGGAGACGATGGACCTGATTAAAGAGTATGAAGCCGTTAACGAAGGGTTTAGTGATCCTGAGGCCGACTTTGAAGCTCTCATTGAAAAGCAGACCAAGCTTCAGGAGAAGATCGACCGGATCGGGGCATGGGATATCGACTCGAAGCTGGAGCAAGCGATGGATGCACTGCGCTGCCCTCCGGGTGATGCCAAAATTGATGTGCTCTCCGGTGGAGAAAAGCGTAGGGTGGCTCTCTGCAGGCTTTTGCTCAAAAAGCCTGATGTGCTTCTGTTGGATGAGCCCACCAACCACCTCGATGCAGAGTCTGTAGAGTGGCTCGAACAGCATCTGGATCGATATGAGGGAACCGTTATTGCGGTAACTCACGACCGGTACTTTCTGGACAACGTTGCAGGCTGGATTCTGGAACTGGATCGTGGTGAGGGAATTCCGTTTGAGGGTAACTACTCATCCTGGCTGGAGCAGAAACAGCAGCGACTGAAGCAGGAAGAGAAGCAGGAGTCGAAACGTCAGAAAACACTGGAGCAGGAACTTGATTGGATCCGGCAAAACCCGAAAGGCCGGCGTGCTAAAAGCAAGGCACGGATCAATCAGTATGAGAAGCTTCTCTCCGAAGAGCATCAGAAACGACGGGACGATATGGAGATCTTTATCCCTGCCGGTCCGCGTCTGGGCGATAAAGTGATCGTTGCCAACGGAGTGAAGAAGGGATTTGAAGATCGGCTCCTAATGGAGGATATGAACTTCAACCTGCCCCCGGGTGGCATTGTTGGAGTGATTGGACCGAATGGAGCGGGTAAAACAACCCTCTTTAAGATGATTACCGGAGAGGAGAAACCCGACGCAGGCGAATTTGAGGTCGGAGAGACGGTTGAATTGGGATACGTAGATCAGAAACGGCCTCTCAATCCGGAAAAAACAATCTGGGAAGAGATCTCCGGTGGTCATGATGTTCTCAAACTCGGAAATCGTGAAGTAAACTCACGCGCCTATGTAGCGAGATTTAATTTCAGCGGGAGTGATCAGCAGAAGAAAGTGAACGAAATTTCCGGTGGTGAGAGAAACAGGGTGCACCTTGCCAAGATGCTGAAGGAGGGAGCCAATGTACTGCTTCTGGATGAGCCGACGAACGACCTGGATGTGAATACACTACGGGCGCTTGAAGAAGCCCTGCTCGAATTTGCCGGCTGCGCCGTGGTTATCTCTCACGATCGCTGGTTCCTCGACCGTGTGGCTACACATATCTTGGCATATGAAGGGGATAGCCAGGTCTATTGGTTTGAAGGGAACTACCAGGAGTATGAGGAGAATCGCAGGGAAAGACTTGGCATTAAGGAGACTCAGCCAACGCGAATTCGCTATAAGAAACTGATGCGTTCGTAAGGAGATCTTTGACGAGACAAACTTTCAAAGCCTCCGGTTTACAACCGGGGGCTTTTCTATTTTCAGAGTAGTTGATAGAGAATTGCTATTCCAATCAGGCTTTTGGCGCTCCAGAGCAGCGTCCGGATCCAGTTCCCTCGTACAAGCTTTCCTATTATCTCATCATCCTTACCCGCCGAGAGCCGGTTGTGCTGAGGTACCTGAACCAGGAAGGTAACCAACCAGATTGCTATTACAACCACTAGTCCCGTGATGTGATATACCCTCAATATTTCAGCCGAGAGAGCGAGCCATCCCGAGCTCACCAGTTCGATAACCATCACAGGAACAACAATGAGAGAGATGCGGCTTTTGTGCTGGTTCATATGGGATAGAAACTCAGAGCTGTCCAGATAGCGAAACATAGGATAGTGAACCAGTTGGATAGTCCAGATCAATCCACACAGAAAAAATGAGCTGAAAAGGTTGATTAAAAGAATTGTGGTCATGATCAATGTTGCTAATGGAGTAAGCGAATGGTTTACAGATTGTTTATTTTATCAGACTTGAACAGAAAACGACTTTTAACGGATATATTCAAAAAGATTTTATGAGCTGGCTACGAACCCACACCTGCGGAGAGTTAACGACGGATGATAAAGGAAAAGAGGTTGTATTAAATGGATGGGTTGCTACCCGGAGAGATCTGGGTGGTCTGATCTTTATAGATCTGCGTGATCGGTACGGAATTACCCAGATTGTGTTTGATGAGTCAAATTCAGATCTCCACGGCATGGCGGAGCAGCTGCGCTCTGAATATACCATTGGTGTGAGGGGTAAGGTGATCAGCCGAAGCAAGGAGACGATCAACCCCGATATGAAAACAGGGCAGATTGAGGTGGAGGTTTCAGGTCTGAAAGTCTATTCAAAAGCAGAGACACCTCCTTTTGAGATCAAGAATGATATTCCAACAAATGAAGAAGTGAGGCTGCGATACCGCTATCTGGATCTGCGGAGACCTCAGATGCAGGAGAACCTGTTGCTCCGTTCAGATGTGGCTCACACCGTACGTAATTTCTATCATGAACGCTCTTTTGTTGAAGTTGAAACACCGGTTCTGATGCGATCTACCCCGGAAGGAGCCAGGGACTACCTGGTGCCAAGCAGGGTTAATGCGGGTAAATTCTTCGCGCTGCCACAAAGTCCGCAAACCTACAAGCAGTTGCTGATGGTTTCCGGGATGGATCGCTATTTCCAGATTGTAAAGTGCTTCCGCGATGAGGATCTTCGCGCCGACCGACAGCCTGAGTTCACCCAGATCGACGTCGAGATGTCATTTGTTGATGAGGAAACAATCTACTCCACTCACGAAGAGTTGATGGCGAAGATTTGGAAGAAGCATCTCGGTAAGGAGATCGAAACTCCATTTAAGCGCCTCACATATCATGAGGCGATGAGTCGTTATGGTTCAGATAAACCCGAACTTAGGTTTGGCGTGGAGATTAACGATATCTCTGACGATGTAGCTCAGTCCGGCTTTAAGATCTTCAATACCACCGTGAGTAAAGGAGGGAAGGTACTCTCCATTACGGTTCCCGGTGAAGGGACCATGGGGCGCGGAGCGCTCGACCGTCTCACCGACAAAGCACAAAATGAAGCGGGTGCAGCCGGTATGATCTTTATGAAACTGAACGAGGGCGAAATTACTTGCAGCGTCGGAAAGTTTCTTGATGAAGAGACGATGCAGAAGATGGCCGATAGCTCAGGCGCAAAAGATGGAGATCTGGTATTGATTTTAGCCGGCCCGCAGCCCGATGTCTACAAACAGATGGGTACACTTAGATTGATTGTTGGTGAGCAGTTTGAAATGATTGACCACAGCCAGAACCGTTTTCTCTGGGTTACCGACTTCCCGCTGGTAGAGTGGTCGAAGGAAGATCAGCGCTACTACGCGCTGCACCATCCGTTCACTGCGCCACGAGATGAGGACCTGGAGAAGATGGATAGCGACCCCGCTTCAGTGAATGCCAAGGCGTATGATTTAGTTCTGAACGGAAGTGAAATAGGAGGAGGTTCCATCCGTATTCACGACTCTGAAACTCAACAGAAGATGTTCCGCGTGCTTGGAATCGGAAAAGAGGAAGCTGAAGAGAAGTTTGGCTTTCTGCTGAGTGCCTTTAAATATGGCGCACCTCCTCATGGAGGAATTGCACTGGGGCTCGACCGGATCATTATGCTGATGGCAGGTGCCGGAAGCCTGAGAGATGTGATTGCATTTCCTAAAAACCAGAAGGCACAGAGCCTGATGGATAACTGTCCCGATTCCGTGGATGAAGAGCAGCTTAAGGAACTGCACATTTCACTTAGAAAATCAGCTTTAACCTAACGATTACGAAACATTGAAAACGCTTGGAATAGATGGCTGTAAGGCCGGATGGATTGCCATCACATTTGATGAAGGGGAGGAGGGCTATCACATTCTCAGAACCGATGAAGAGCTTAAAGAGAAGCTTCTCTCTTTCGACCGCATCTTTATCGATATGCCGATTGGCCTCGAGGATGAGAACTACACACGTGAGTGCGACCGGCTTCTTAGAAAGAAACTGGGAAGCGAGTACGCGAGCAGTGTGTTCAGCCCGCCAATCAGGCCTGCCCTGCATGCACCCTCTTACGTTGAGGCTAACATGCAGAGCTACGAGTACACCGAGAAGAAACTGAGCGTACAGTCCTGGAATATCACCCCAAAGATCAAGACACTCGATATGTTGCTTCAGGCGCAAGAGGAGTTGAGGGAGAAAGTTCTGGAGAGCCACCCTGAACTTCTTTTTATGAATCTGAATGGCGGCATGATCTACCAGAAAAAGAATACGAAAAAAGGTTTGCGCCATCGATTGAGCTTAATCGCCGATGTTGAAGCTGCAGCTGATGACTTTTTCCGTGATATCAAAGAGGAGTACCGGCGCAATGAAGTGGGAGAGGATGATATCGTTGATTCAATGGTGCTCGCACTGGCAGCTAAGCGTTCTGTTGAGAAGGGCATCAAGACGCTTCCAGACGAGCCTGCTAAAGACTCGGAAGGCCTAAAAATGGCCATTCACTACGTGTAGCGTAACCAAAGAGTTATCTGGAATAGAAAAGGCAGTCAATTGAGATGAATTGACTGCCTTTTTTTATAATACCTGAGAGTTGAGTATCTACCTTTCGAGTATTTTTTTGTACTTCACGCCGGCCTTATATACACGGTTCACGCCGTTGAATGCGGCTATCCGGTAGGCTTCGGAATAGGTTGGGTAGTTGAGCACATTTTCAATAAAGTATTTGATGGTACCATTCTGAGCCATGATACTTTGACCGAGATGGATCAGGTCGGAAGCATTCTCTCCAATGATGTGAACTCCTAAAAGCTTCAGATCCTCAGTGGCAAATACAAGCTTAAGCAGGCCCTCTTTCTGGTGGTTAATGTCTGCCTGTGTAAGATTTTCATAATAGGCTCTTCCAACAGTGACATCGATGCCCAGTTCCTCAGCTTTAAGCTCTGTTAAGCCGATACCCGATATTTCCGGAATAGAGTAGATACCGTAAGGGATATCTCCGGATGGAGTGTCTGATGGTATGTCGAACATGGAGCAGGCTGCGAGGCGCCCCTGAACAAAAGAGGCCGCAGCAGAGGATGGATCACCCACCACATCGCCTGCAGCAAAGATGTTCTCAACAGATGTACGGTAATTACCATCTACCTTGATAAAGCCTTTCTCGTCGGTCGTCATCTCCAGTCCGCTGCTCATTAAGCCAGAGGTGTTTGGTTTTTTGCCGCCAATATAGAGCACCTGATCGGTCTCCGAAACGTGGGTGCGATCGCTCCCTTTCTGTTTAAAAACTACTTCTGTACAGGTTCTGAGGTTGTTATCAGCGATTTTCTGAACAGAGGATTCATAATAGACCTGAATATTCCGTCTTTTTAGAATGTCGGTGAGGTGATCTTTAATCTCACGATCGAGGAAGGGGAGAACATCATCCGTGTCGCTCAAAATGGTAATTCTTGTACCAAGTGCGGCAAAAATTGTGGCATATTCGAACGTGATTAGACCGCTTCCAATGATAACCAGTCTACGGGGTATGTGGGTAAGATCCAGAATCGAGTCGTAGTTCAGGATATCTGAACTCTCGAGATCTATATTTTCGGGGTTGATGGGACTGGTTCCTGTCGAGATGAGAATGTTCTCTGTGGTGAACTTTCTGGACTGACTCAGGGAGTCGGTCACTTCAACGGTATGATCGTCAATGATTTTCCCAACTCCTCTGGCGGTATCAACTTCATTCTTGATCAGGTCATTCTTCACCTTCTTGTTCTTGCTCTCGAGAATGGTCTCTCTGTAGAGCATGAGGTCTTCCATTCTAAAGCGTTCGTATGGTTTTCGTCCTCTCTCATCACCAAACTGAGAGTGGAACTTCTGAATCAGGTTCGCCGCTTCACGAAGTGCCTTGCTCGGTACTGTACCCTTGTTCAGCCATGTGCCGCCCAAATGATTGGAGTCTGCCTCCACAATTAATACTTTTTTGTCGAATTTAGTGCTTTGCATTGCGCATGAAAAGCCGGCAGGGCCGCTACCAATAATGATTACATCGTAATCGAAAGCCATAATTTTTCCAGTCGGTTTAACCTTAATATCAGACTGATTAATTTAGTGATCTGAAGGTCCCAACATCAAACAAAACTTATAGTGTTCATAAATAAAATAGATGGAACGTTTTCTTCATTTACTATCTTATAGTCATTGAAGAGAAGGAATCGTTAACACGTTGAAGTTAAGCGTGTTACAGAAACTTCAAATTACTAACCTAAAACAGATAAATCGATATGTCTTTCAAACTTCCCGATTTACCATACAAGCACAATGCTTTGGAGCCTCACATTGATACACGAACAATGGAGATTCACCATGGCAAGCATCATCAGGGATATACTAACAAATTAAACGCTGCTCTGGAAGGACACGAATTTGCTAATCATTCTATTGAAGAAGTACTAACGCGAATTGATGAAGTTCCTGAAGAAAAGAGAC
This sequence comes from Balneolaceae bacterium, assembly GCA_020832225.1. Lineage (GTDB taxonomy): Bacteria > Bacteroidota > Rhodothermia > Balneolales > Balneolaceae > Rhodohalobacter. Next base: position 34,478 of record JAFIFA010000222.1, on the reverse strand, counting down.
AAGCTGTTATTAATAACGGCGGTGGTTATGCAAATCATAAACTTTTCTGGACAATTCTTTCGCCGAATGGCGGTGGAAGCCCAAAAGGAGAAGTCTCTGATGCAATTAGCAAAGAGTTCGGCTCTTTCGATAAATTTAAAGAGAAGTTCAGCTCTGCTGCAGCCGGTCAGTTCGGCTCCGGGTGGGGATGGCTCTGTGTTGATGGAAGCGGCAACCTCAAAGTACTCTCAACCGCCAATCAGGATAGTCCGCTCATGGATGGATTGACTCCGATTCTTGGCGTTGATGTATGGGAGCACGCCTACTATCTGCACTACCAAAACAGACGTCCAGACTACCTGAGCGCGTTTTGGAATGTAGTTAACTGGGATCAGGTTGAAAAAAACTATCAGGCTGCTAAGTAAGCAGAACTGCAAAAGTGATCCATTACAAATAAGGCGCCTTTGGGTGCCTTATTTTTTTAATCGTTATTTCCCATCTGTAATAAATACCAGTCGTCAAACTCACCTAAAGCGCGTGACATATCTCGGCTGGATGGCTGTCTTTGCTGCCTGCTTGCGCCTCCATAGCCACCACGGCTGGCTTGGCTAGCCTCATACTCATTCGACTGACTGTGACGGAAGTTTGGGGTTTCTAAGGCAAAGCCTAACCAGACTTCATCACCACTAAACGGAAAGATCGTGGACCCATCTCTCGGAATTTTCATCTCTACAGAGAGAAACCGGCTGCTTGTATCCATGGCGATCTCGATCCCGTCCACCTCGAGTTGAGAGAAATCCACAAAACCGTGTTCAGGATTTGAGCGTCCATCTTCTCGTTCCACGATCATTACCCGGTCAAATAGTTCTCCTTCAAGTCGATTGAGAATCTCACGATTTTCAGGTTTACTGGTCCAGTCTGCCTCACGGATAAAGTTGTTGTATGTTTGCGGATTCTCACGCAGAAGGTTGAAAGTTCCGGGAGGAACTCCGATTCCCACCTGTCGACGTCGGTCTTCATCATCGCTGAGATAGACAATTAAGCCCGATTGGCGAACGGCGCGATCTTTTCGAATATCACGGATATCAATAAAAATATAGATGAAATCTTCATCATAAGCGGCATAGTAGTTGGCATTATCTTTTGCCTGAATCCGGGTTGCGCTTGTATTCCAATCAGAAATACTGCCGTCAATGGTCATTTCCCGGTCAGCTTTGGCTGTTTGAATGGTATTGGTGCTACCGCAGGCCGAGAGCAACAGTAGTGTTGCTCCAAAGAGTAAAATTGAACGATACGTCATTTGAAACGGGTTTATTTAGTCATGTTGGGGTATCCGGTGATAGTCCGGTATGAATGGGTAACGATATTAAAAAGTCTGTAATTATCCTTATATTCCACTGAAGCAAATATGAAAATCAAAATTAATAAGCATATGCAATTTGGATTTGGAGTCGGTCCCGACACATCCTGGATGAGATCGGAACTTACAGACCTTGGCATTGAAGAGCTCAAAACCCCGGAAGATGTAGACCGAGCCATGAAAGAGTATGGCGACGGTACCATGTTAATGGTGATCAATTCCGTTTGTGGGTGTGCAGCCGGTAATGCAAGACCGGGTGCTAGTATAGCACTAGAGAAGACGAAAGTAAAACCTGATTATATGGTAACTGTTTTTGCAGGTCAGGATAAAGAGGCTACGGCAAAAGCGCGTGAGTATTTCTCCGAATATCCTCCTTCCTCACCTGCTTTTGCATACTTTGTAAATGGTGAGATTAAAGCAATGATCCCAAGACACCGAATTGAAGGCAGAACAAAGGAAGAGATTGCGCAAGATCTTCTGATGGTATTCGATGCTTTTGCTGATAAAGAGGAGAGCGAGAAATAATTTTTCTCAGTACTCTGGTATTTAAAATTAAAACCCGGTAGCCTCGCTTCCGGGTTTTTCTATTTATGGTCTTTGATAGACCCGCACATAATCTACAACCAGATCTGAAGGAAATGGTGTAGTCTCATCAGGATTTGGAAGGAAATCGCCGCCCACAGCCAGATTGAGAATAATGTAAAATGGGGTGGAGAACGGTTCAAACTCTGTTTCCAGATCGGAAAGTGAAACCTGCATGAACTGATGATCGTTTAAATACCATGTGAGTTTATCACCTTCCCATTCCAAGGCATAGATATTAAACTCCTCACTCAACGGTTTCCCATCAACGGTGTGGCTCGAGGTTTGATACTCCCTGCACTCCACAGGATTTCCATCGCAATCTTCAATCCAATAGTGAAGTGCACCTGTTGTTGTTCTGGTTTCATTACCACGATACTCCATGATGTCTATTTCGCCACCTTTGGGCCAGCCATCATCCCTAATGGGCATCAGCCAAAACGCTGGCCAGAATCCGTTACCCTCCGGCATCTTGATGCGTGCCTCAAAACGTCCCTCTTTCCACCCGATTCGGGTACTGTCTGTAGAAATTCTGGCAGAAGTGTAGTCATACCCTCTATACCCATCATCGAGTGCACGGATGTGTAGTTTGTCATTTTTTAAAAAGATATTCTCTTCTCTGCCGGTGTAGAACTGTAGTTCATTGTTGTATGCCGGTCCATACCAGTAATTCCATATCTCCGTGTTCAGCTCATCTCCATCAAACTCTTCACTCCAAACCAATTCCCAAGAATTCTGACAATAGCTGTAAGTAGAATTGGCAAGAAGGGTACCGCAAAAGATCATCAGTGTAAAAAGGAATTTCATACTCTCTGGGTTGATTACTTTTTTATTAAAATAAATAACCGGAAACAAAAAAGGCAGGGTTGTTTGCCCTGCCTTTTTGTGAATTAGATTTATGTTAGAAATCGATGCCTATGGAGAAGTAGTGGATAGGTCGGCTTCCAAATCCGCTTCTCTGGTAAGGCCAGCCAATATCATATCGGAAAGGGAGCCCCAGAAGTATTGTGCGAAGGCCAAATCCGGCACCAACCAGGATATCACCATCCACAAAGGTAACCGGGACATCTCCATCCTGTGGTGTTCCTTCTCGTAACAGACCGGTATTCGGGTTTAAGAACTCTTCCCGTTTGTCCGCTAAACGCCCTTCAAAACGAGACGGGTTTTCAAAGTAGACAATCGGGTTGTTGTTCTGATCCGTGAACCTTGAGTAAGGAATATCGAAGCCCCATGCGGTACCTGCATCAACAAAGGCTGTAGCCGTAATATTGTATAGAGGCAATATCGGAACCGGACCGGGCAGGATTGCTGCAAATAAGGGGAACCGGAACTCTGCGTTTAAGAGAGTGAACTTATCACCAAAGAGACTATTAAATTCGTGCCCTCTTAGTGGGGTTGCCGGCTGTGTAAAGAATGTATCAGTCAGCCGTTCAAACGGAATTTCGGCGTCGCTCCATCGCTGATTGATCCAGCCAAGCATACCACCCATAAAGAAAGTTTGGGAGTCCCGGCCTACTGATGCAGCAGCAGAACCTCTTAATGCGAACGAATAGCCTGATCCGAGATCAAAGTATTGTCGATAATCACCAAGAAGTGTAGCAAACTGTGGCGTTTGTGAACCGAGTGGCGGGCTTCCTGAGAGACGTACGGAGTACCTGCTTCCGCCCCGGGGTGTTATAAAGCCGGGAATAGTGTAATCTCCGGTAAATGTAACCTGCGGGTAGAGAAAGTAGCTTCGCTCATTACTGAGTTGCTGATTACCCACACCACGAACAGAGCTGAAGTCTCTGGCAATACCTATACCCGACACTCCATAATCAAATCGCTGATAACGATTGAGTGGGTACTGAAAGTCAATCGACATTCCGTATGTCCTGAATCTCAAAAGCTCGCCGAAAAATGTCTGGAAGTTTTGAGACTGGTGGAAAAATGAGGCAAAGAAGTTGGTTCTGTTTCTCAGGTATCCATATTGGAATGTGTAATCGCTATTCCTGAGATCAAATACCAGGTTTGAACCGAAGGAGATCTCGTGATCACCAAACAGATCGGTTAATGAAACAAAAGCGAAAGCCGATGTTCCGTAGTAGGTGCTAAGCTGTCCGGCCGCGTAACTGAAGTCGGGGGAGAACTGCAGCCTGTAACGTTTAGGCTGATAGTATCCATCTTCGGTTAGATTATCGTCCGGTTCAAACTTGCGGGGATCATCGCGAAGGGTAATAGTGGTATCGCGAACAACGGCTTCTCCAAACTGATAGTTACGGAAATCAACACGCTCGTTTCGGGGTCTTGTGGTATCAGCCTCAGCTGTATCAGGTGGCTCTACCTGTATCATTCGATCGTGTCCTGTAACGGGGGCGTCTGTCAATGTGCGTGCGGTAATCATGTTACCTCGCTCGCGATTGGCAATCATCTCCTGTACATATCGAATGGCAGGAACCCTGTCGCCCGGAGTGGTTTCATCACGTTCGCGCGCCCATGCATTTCTGGTGAGCGTGCGATCCATTCTCCGATCGAAAGGCGAACGTATCATGAAGATATCCGGGAATCACCGGTTCAGTGAGTTAAAGGCAAGTCTGGTACCATCAGCCGAAACGGAGATCTGCATAACACCTGACTGAAGATCAGTAATTGGGTGTACCGTACGGCTAGAAAGATCATACTCATAGATATTTGGAATTCCGTTCTGATCAGATACGAAAAGTAATCTGCCATCTCTGGTAAGCGTTGGCTGGGTTTCTGACCATGTAGGAGTGTTTGTAAGGCGCTCTATTCGGCTGTTTCCAACGCGAACCCTGTAGAGGTCGGTCTCATAGAAGGAGTCGTCCTGCATAATCGAGTAACCTGCCAAGGCCTGACCCGGGCGAAGTACCCCGCCACGATTGGATACAAAGTAGACGAAATCTGAATTTGGTCCCCATGCAGGTTCCTTGTCTGTGAAGACATCATTAGTCAGATTTTTAAATTCACTGGTTTCCAGGTTGTAAACAAATATATCCTGGTACGGTCCGATATTACCATCAAAAGCGATCTTTTGCCCATCGGGAGACCATGCAACCGAGTTGATAGCATCCAAATCCGGGAATCGAATAGTGGATGACCTGCCGGATTCATAATCCACTATAGCGAGATTGTATGATCCCTGAGATTTACTTGAGAGGGCAATCTGGCTACCATCAGGCGACCAACTTAGATTCGGGTTGAGGATGTTAAGCTCCTCAAACATCGGGTTATCTGCACCGCTGATCACAGTTTTGAGCCTCTCTCCGGTGTTGGCATCAACCACAATAACATCAAATACACCCCTTCTGTTGGAGATCATGGCAATTTTGTCTCCACGGGGAGAAATCGCAGGGCTTGTATTGTATGAACCCGAACGCGCACGTGTTGTAATCTGGGTAGCTACGCTGCTGAGGGACTGTCGCTCGGCCACTTCAGGGAAGTAGCGCTGGCGCCAGTATTCATGCCATCGTTCAGATAGCTCATCGATTTCAAGACCCAAAGACTGGACAAGAGACTGTCGGATATTTCGGGTGCTCTTAATTCGTTGAAGAATCTCGGTAATTTTTGGCCGCCCATACTGGTCGGCGATGTAGTACCAGAAAGCCTGACCTCCTCTGTATGCAAAAAATCCACGAAGCTGAGGTATTGGAGGCAGGTAGTTGTTGAGAACGGCATCGCGCATGTACATATCGGTCTGGGTATCCCAACCGAGAGCCAGATACTCTGCAAGCCCCTCCTCAAACCAAAGCGGAAAGACGAGCTGAATGTTATTCTGAACGATTGATTGAACGGAACCGCCATAGTAAACATCGTTTATATAGGCGTGAACAAGCTCATGCTGAATGGTACGCCGGAAATCGGCATAGTCTCCCATAAAAGGTTGTGTCATCCGGTTTTTGAACTTGTCGGTAACACCCCCGATTCCCTGAGCATCAACCGGTAACCTAACCACATTGGTTTGGGAGAAGTCGCTGTGCGAATCATAGATGATAACGGGGATTCTGTCAGTAAGCTGATCGCCAAAATCCTCATTTAACTGCTTCAGAGAGCTTTCTACTGTTTCTGCCGTAAACTGTGCCAGGTGGTAGTTTTTGGAGTCGTAGTAGTAGATATCGAAATGCTCTGTTTCGATATAGCGCCAGTCGAAGCGTTCATACTGAACCCGGTTTTTTCCGAAAAAGAAATACTGGGCAAGCAGCTCTTCAGCTGCAACAGTTCCGATGAAAAGTGTAAGGATGCCAATCAGTAGCGTTTTTTTCAACATACGCATGGCGTTTGATTAAGATAGTTAATGGGCTGAAAGTTCGAGATCGATCTGGCGCCGGTCCAGATCTGTTCGCACCACTTTAACTTTAATGGAATCCCCGAGACGAAATTGTTTGCCCTTGGAACGGCCCGTTAAGCAGTGCAGCTTAGGGTGATATACGTAGTAATCATCTTTAAGATCGCTAACGCGTATCATTCCTTCACAGTATATGTCGTTTATTTGTACGTAAATGCCGTTCTCCGTTACTCCGCTTATGGTTCCATCAAATGTCTGGCCAAGCCTTTCTGAAAGATACTCAACCTGCTTGAGTTTCACAGAGTCACGTTCGGCTTCTACAGCAAAACGCTCTCTTTCACTACAATGAGCGCCGATCTCTACAAGCTGATCAAACGTATATTCGTTCGCACCTGAGTGATATCGCTTGAGTAATCGATGAACGATAACATCAGGGTAACGGCGGATTGGACTCGTAAAGTGTGCGTAATGTGAAAAACCGAGTCCGAAATGACCAATATTCTTAGGTGAATACTCTGCTTTCGCCATGGAACGCAACATCAGACCGTTGATGATATTTTCAACCGATGTTCCCTCAACCTGCTTTAAAAGCTTGTTTATTTTTGAGGCAGAGACTACACCGTCCAGTTCAAAGTTGATGCCAAGCGGACTTGCAGTCTCCTTGATGTTGTGAAGCTTTTCGAGATCGGGCTGACCGTGAACCCTGTAGAGAAACGGATGGTCGTTCTTTTCACTCTTTTTACCGCGTACCTTCGTTCTGAGTGTGTCAATGTATAGTGATACCGTTTTGTTGGCCATAAGCATGCACTCCTCAATCAGCTTGTGAGCGAACAGACGTTCCTTTACGATCACATCAATGGGCCTGCCCTCATCATCCAGTACAAATTTGGGCTCAGGTGTCTCAAAGTTGATGGAGCCTTCCTTAAAGCGCTTATCCAGCAGTGTTTTTGCGAGCTTTTCAAGAATTTGCAGCTCTTTTTTAAACTTATGATCTGCTTTTCCATCAAGAATCTCCTGAACCTCATCATAGACAAATCTCTGTTTGGAGTGGATTACCGTCTCTTCAATGGTGTAGTTTTCGAGCTTTCCATTTGGTGCAATCTCCATGAAGCAGCTGTATGCCAGTTTATCTTCGTGGGGGCGGAGGCTGCAGACACCGTTACTCAGTTTTTCCGGCATCATTGGGATCACGCGGTCTACCAGATAGACACTGGTACCGCGCTCAAATGCCTCTTCATCCAATACTGTGGCTACCGGCATGTAGTGAGTTACGTCAGCAATGTGAACACCGAGATAGTAGTTGCCGTTGTCCAGCATTTCAATACTCAGGCCATCGTCAAAATCCTTGGCATCGGCAGGGTCAATCGTGAGAACGACCTCTTCACGCATATCTCGACGCCGTCCGATCTCCTCTTCGGTTATAACTTCCGGGATATTCTCCGCAAAAGCCTCTACTTCACGGGGGAACTGAGGTGCGAACTGTTTTTCAGCTAGTATGGAAAGAACATTGGCTTCGTTGCTTCCGGCTTTTCCGAGTGAGGCCGTAATGGCTGCCTGAGGGTACCCTCGCACATCTTCCCACTGCACCAGTTTGAACGATACCTTTTCGCCCGGTTTGGCTCCGTTCAGATCTTTTGGGTCCACAAAGAAGTCTACCCTTGATGATTGCATGTCGGCCTCAATGAGGAAGGTGTTTTTTGCCTCTTCCTTTAGTTTACCAACAAATGTTGTATTGGCACGGCTCACAATCTCTTCAATCCTTCCGAGAGGTTTGTTGTTTTTTCTGTGATATCCGGTAAGACGTACTTTTACCTTATCACCATTCAGTGCGGTTCCCAGGTAACGTCTTGAAATTTTGATATCCTGGTCGCGCCCTTCAACAATTACATAGCCATCACCGTGGCTGGTAACGTCCAGTTTACCTACATAAATATTTTTATCGCTCTCTACGGCTTCGTTCAGCCGTACAAGGTTCCCCTTGCTTACGCGTATGTGGCCAAGCTGTTTAAGCCTGTTGATAGCGGTTTTCAGTTTTTTACCACCTTTTTTATTCTTCAATGAAAGCGCGTCGAGAAGGAGTGGAGTTGGTATTGAGGCGTCTGGATACGATTTGAGAAGCTCTATAATTTTCTTTTCTAATGAACTTAATCTGTCTTTACTCATCTATTGAAATATTTTCTATTCGGATTATATTTTGATTTCCGGCAACCGTAGCTGGTTCTTCAGCTTCGCGTTCGCTCTCGCTCTCGTCATCATCCCGCCTGAGGCCAAACATGCCCCGTATAGCGGCAGACATTCTCTGCCTGAATCCCTGCCAGGTATTAAATTGTACCTGAGCTTCAAGTCCCATTCCGTTCATCTGTTGAGACTGTCTTGTCTCCACACCGCTTGTATAACTCAGTGTGGGGTCCTGTCTGTGAAAAGCTGTTAAAGAAAAAATCCGGTTGATTCGGTAAGTTGCCCCTAAATCACCAATATCACTCTGTTCACCTGTAATCTGTCCTTCCCGCCGCAGGATCACTCTATCGTCAAATAGTCTGAGTGCAACGCCCAAATCCACTTCATTAAATGCGGTCAGGTTCAGGTCAATATCAAATGTTATATCACTTCTCAGGAGAGAATTAATCTGATCTGAGAGCAGAGGGTTAATAACCTGGCTGCTCAGCAGGGGGTTAACCACGGCTGAAGTGCCTGTAATGCCTTCTCCGAGCCCTAACCCCTGTGCATCTGAATATGGCAGGAAATTCCCACTTAACAAAATACTGGTCGCCTGGATCAGTTTAAGCTCCTCATTTTGATTCAGATTATTGATCTGGGTGGCGATGGTTGGATCGAGTGTTCCCTCAACACCGGTTGGCACACGGAAGAAGAAGTCGTTTTCAACCTCAGTTATGGTTCCGCCAATCTGAAGTACGAGCTCAACCGGTATCCGCTGGCCGGTATCCTGCTGTGCTGCAGCCTGAGTGGACAGCAGTGAGCTGATATTCGGGCGCGCCCGATAGACGGCAGTTACGTTAAGACCTGCATCAATCAAATCTCCCTGCCAGCTAATCGACCCGCCTTCCTGAAGGGTAAAGCGACGGGTAAAAATATCGCCACTCACAAACTGATAGTCTCCGCTCTGGATGTTGTATCGGCCAAACATGCTCAAATCCTGATCCTCCAGTAAGAGCCGCATCTGACCGGTACCGTTGGAGTTGAGAATTTCATTGGTGACAGGATCAAAAATGAGCCGGACGTTGATTGGATCATTCGCTGCAAAGCTGAGGTCCATCGTAAAGCGTTCAATAAAGGTAAGCTCCTCCTCTTCGCCATTTCCATTGCCCCCCGCTTCATCTCGCTCACGGGAGCGCTGTTCGAGAAGAGAGAGATCAAACGAATCGACAAACTGAATGAATCGACGATCCTGTTCAAACTCGATCTCCTCTTCAAGCGGAATTGAGATTCTTGAATCCGATGTGAGATTGATGGTGGAGACGCTTCTCAGAAACGGACTGAAATTGGACCCCGTAATTCTTGCCTGCCCGGTTCCATAGAGATTGGAGTAGAACGGTACATCCGGATCGGGCGGATTGTTCATAAACTCCAGGTTATTCATATCGAGGGTGAGATCAAGAAATGATTCCGGAGAGAAGTCATCCAGATCCACCTGGCCAAAGAGTGTACCTGTACCCCCGTTGCGATCTTCCAGACGGATATCGTTGAACAGCAGACCATCCTCCCGGTTGAAAATCAGCTCTCCATTTAGATTGTACCCTACATTGGTGAAAAAGGGTACGCCATAGACATCGGTGATATCAAAAGTGCCTTCAAAGTCGTAATCGGAAGGAGAGGCCCTTACAAACCCGGTACCGCTTGAGCTTCCCTCCATGTCGATTACAACTACGGGTGCAATAAATGTGACAATCCACATATCGATCTGACGGAGATCAGCATCAAAGTAGAGGAAGTCATCCTCCTCATATTCGGGCACTTTAAAATAGCCGGTGAAGCGGAGATCATGCCCGTTTCCATCATTCTCCTCAAGATAGTCGCCATACTTTTCAGGATCGGTGTAGATGAGAAGATCGGTATCAAAGCGATCCTCATCCGGATTATAGACGCTATTTAATGAGACATCACCAATCACCCGATCCAGAATACGGCCGTTATCAACCTCAATCTGTCCCTGAATTGTGGGTGCATCCAGAAGTGATCGGGTCACAAAATCACCATTCGTAATCCCTGAAAAGGTTATTCTGCCACCAATCAGATCCGAAACCCGGCTCAGATCGAAATTCTCCAGGCGGTATTGCACAGAGTCTTCATGGCTGGAGCTGAACGTGCCATTTATCTCAACCAGATCATTATCACTGGTTAGCCTGAATCGGTCCAATGTGAGGCGGTTATCTTCTGTATAGGTTATGAGCGGACGATTTTCAGCGCGCCAGTTATAGTCGGGTGAACCCACCATAAATTCATTGATGGCCATCTCCAGCTTACCCCGGCTCATTTTTCCGCTGAGAGATGTTTCGAGTGCGATATCATCACTTCTTACAAAATGCTGCTTAACCTGAAGAGAGTCGTTTCGAACTGATATGTTGGCGTAGCTGTCGTTGAACTCCATTCCATTCCAATCCGCTCCGGAAGCATTGATCTGAAAGTCGATATTCCCAAACTCACTTAGCGCAGATTCATGCCGGAAACCTGCTGAAAATGTGGAGTTTAGATTCATCAAACGATTATCTCCCAGAACCAGCTCCTGGTCGCTAACATTGGCGGATATTTAAAGGCGTTCTCGATCTGCTTGCAGGTTTGCGTTCATCCTGGCTCGACTCTTGATCTCCGGGAGGTTGGGGATATACTTCCTCAGCAGCTCCAGATCTTTCATATAGATTTGAAGGGCCAGTTCGGCACCTCGGTCGTCCTCTTCGTCAAGCGTCACTAAACGGTCAAGTGTGAGTTCATCATCAAAGCCAAACAGCAGCTCTTCCCGGAGTCTCTGAAGAGAGTATTCTGCCCAGTGGCTACCCATGTCCTGCAGCAGTGAAGGAGAGAGAGTACCGCTCAGTTCACCATCAAAAAAGGAACTTGTGAAACGCAGCGTGCGAGTCTCGTTGTCGGGAGAGTTAATATCTGCGTAGAGCTGATGTGCACGGAGCGTATCAGCTCCGATCGTAGACTCATCAATCTCAAGGCTGATTCTGCCAAAAAGAGTTTCGATATCGGACCCCTGGAATGAGGCAGAAAATGTACCGCTAAAGTCGCTGTTTTCTTCACCAAAAATGTCAGAGTAGCGGCTCACGTCAAGGTTTCTGACCAATCCTTGAGTTGAGATTCGGGGATTGTCGTTCACCAAAGACCATGTACCATCGGCTTCAAGCTCGCCGGGATCATCACTTGCCTGAAGGCGATAGGTGAGTTCCCTGCCGGAATAGCTTAAATCTGCGATAAACGATGAGAGTGGCCTGTTGAACAGAACGGAGTTCGTGAACCCCAATTCAGCGGAAAAATCGCTATCCCGATCGGTTCCAGAGCCACTTGCAGCAAGCTCTCCGTTTAGGATAGTAGTTGCTGAAGTATCCTGAAGGAAAGGGGTGATGTCTAGTGAGTCGAGAACAGCGTTTACGCGGTAGCGGAGTGGATCGGCAAATGCCAGATCTCCATCCATAGAGAAGGATCCGGCCTCCGTATTAAATCTGAGATCGGTACTGAGTGAATCGAGATTTCCGTTGAGTTCACCACGAACAGTGCTCAATTCATACTGCTCCAAACTTGCAGTAATTGCACGTTCGGCTGTAAGGGTACGGAGTTCGCCGGGATTCAGGACCATATTCTCCAGCAAAATGGAGTATGCGAGCTGTTCGTTGAGCAGATCGGTGAGTCTCCCTGAAAGAATAACGGCGCTTTGATTCACATTTGCCTGAAACCTGTCAACAAATAGTTCAGAGAGTGTACCTTCAAGTGAAAGCTCGAGTTCCAGAGGAGATTCAAATCCGGGATATGCGGGCAGGTAGTGGTTCAGGAAAGAGGATGAAAAGGATGATTCACGCAGTTCAGCACGATATTCTGCCTGCCTGAACTGCTCAGCAAGATTGTATTGGAATAGATCGATCGGAGTGGCTTCTGCACTGAAGGCAAGCTCAAAAACCTCGGTTGCTACCCGGAATCGGTTAAGCTCCATGTAGACATCATCACTAAAAAACTGTCCCTGAAGCTGCAGAAACCGGTATTCACTATCGGGGATGGCGGCGCTCACATTCATGAAATCGGCAAAAAGCTGAGACTCTGTCACCTCCAGAAAGAGTGTTGCATTGATTTCATCCAGTGTCAAAGGGGAGGGTAGACGCATTTCGGACGGCAGATCGATCGATTCGTCCATGGTGAGAACCCCATCAAGAACGGAGAGAAACGGAGCAAAAATATCGAGTCTCTGAAAAAGTGGAGGGGTTCCGGGTTCGGTCAGGCTTAGTTCTCTTCTCTCAATACGCTGACGAAATGCACGGTCAAAATTGAGCTCATCATCTATCATCCTCAGGTCGACTACTGGCTCTGTTATCTCAAGTGAGGAGACAGTAAGGTTTTGACGGAGAAGTTCCCACCAGCTAACAGAGACCGAAGCCTTTTTGAAACGAAGTACTGGCCCGGTGGTATCGCCGGGGGCATCCACGCGTCCATTATGCACTTCAGCTACAAATGGTAGAAATCCACCGATGCGTTCAATCTCAAGCTCACCTTCAAACTGCTCATTAAAGGTTACGGTCACTTCAGAAACAATATAAGACTGAATCGGAGGCAGCTGGATCAGAACTATGATAAACAGAGCAATGGCTAGAAACACACCGACAAGTGTGCCAAGGGTAATCCAGAAATATTTCCAGAGTTTATATAGTAGTCGGTAGAACAAAGAGTTGAATCATTGTTTAGTTGATGGAGAGATTTGACGGAACACCATCTGCCAGGCTTCATTTACCTGGTCCTCATCCATAACTGTTTCGATTACGGGATGTTGCCACTTTTTGAGCAAAATAAACCGGATGTGGTCACCATCTCTTTTTTTGTCAGACTTCATATGTCTGTTTAGCTCATCTGAAGATAACTCTTCTGCGGATACTCTGAAGTGGTAAAGAGGTCTGAATTTACGAATAAAATCACCCTCTGCCTCATATCCTCTCAATTTTGAGAGATGCTGGGCGGCGATCATACCGAGCCATACCGCTTCGCCATGGCTGATTTTACCATAGTCACACGCCCGTTCAAGCGCGTGGGCAAAGGTGTGCCCGTAATTCAGGAATGCGCGAATTCCACCCTCAAATTCATCTTCTGCCACCACATCGGCCTTCACGCGGATGCATCTGGTTATGAGGCTGATCAGCGTTTTGGCAGGAATTTTGTTTCGATTTCCATCCAGAAAACGTTCGCACTCATCAAATATGACGCGATCCCGAATTGCTCCATATTTCAGAACTTCACTTAACCCGTTAGACCACTCCATTTCTGGCAGCGTGTCCAGGAAACGTGTGTCGGCAATAACACTTTTTGGCTGATAGAAGGCACCAATCAGATTTTTTCCCATTTCATGGTTGATACCGGTCTTCCCACCTATTGAGCTGTCGACCATCGCCAGAAGAGTAGTTGGGATGTGAATCAGCGGTACGCCGCGCAGAGCCGATGCGGCAGCAAATGCTCCAACATCGCCGGTTACGCCCCCGCCAATCACCACGACGGCATCACTTCTCTGGAGATGGTTCTGCAGCAGAAAATCGAGGATTTCGCTCCAGAAAGCCAGAGACTTACTCGATTCTCCCTCCGGAACAGAGAGAAGGTGCACTCTCTCTGAGAGTTTATCGAAAAGTGGTTCAAGGTGCTGACTGTGATGCTTTCGAACATTTTCGTCGATCAGCACGAATAGATTGTTGGGGTTTAAGCTTGCTATCTCTTTTTTGAGATACTCATCCAAAATGCCGCGGCCAACGTGCGCCTGATAGGTACCGGAAGCCGATTTAATGTCGATGCTGCTGCTCATAGAAAGCGAGTTTCGTTGTGATCTGTTCAATGATTTCTTGGACGTTGAGCCCTTCTGTTTTCACCGTGATGTGAGCCTGGCTGTAGAGCGGTCGACGCTCATTTAGCAGGGCTTTGATCTTCTCTGCCCTCTCATCCTGGTCTTTCCCAGCAATCATAGGGCGGTTTTCAGAAGCCTGAAGTCTGCGAAGAAGCTCCTCTTCAGGTGTATCGATAAAGATCAGCCAGCCATTTAATTTGATGTGGTCGGTAAGGTGCTGGTTTTGAAGCGACCCGCCGCCAAGTGCAAGAACACCCTCAGTCTGCTGAGATTTACGGATCAGCAGATCGCGTTCCAGTTTTCGAAAATGGGCTTCGCCATGGCGTTTGAAGATCTCAGGGATGGGCATTCCGGCCTCTCTTTCGATCACCTCATCCAGATCCTCGAAGGGTTGATTGTAATGGCCGGCAAGTTTTCTGCCGATGGTTGACTTTCCGGTACCCATCATACCACAAAGAAAGAGCGGTTGCGTTAGTTTAATTGAGCTCATGATACGGCCTTACGGGGTTCAACCATCTCCACTTCCTCTCGCTGCACGCGCACGGCCCCAACAGCAGATCCCTTTGGTTTGGTTATATATTTTCTTTTAGCCACAATAACCGGCGCCAGTTTACTCCCTCTCGCCTTAGAGTTCCAGGCGGCCAGGGACGCGGCTTTTCGGATCACATGTTTAGGAGGCATATCTTTCTGGTTGTTCATCCGGATCACCACATGGGAGCCACCAACACCACGTGCATGAAGCCAGACATCCTCTTTATGGGCATCGGTGGTAAGCTTATCGTTGCTTTTTGCATTCTTTCCGATCCAGACCTCATAGTTTTCGATCATCGTTTTTCTGTAGGGAAGCTTTTCCTGCTTTTGGGTTTTTGACAGAACACCCAACTGATTGAGCCGTTCCTTTTTCTCCTTGAACCACTCATCAAATTCGTAAATCTTTTCCACACTGTTCAGCGAATTCTGAAGCTTTTTGAGGCCCTCATACTGCTTTTGAACCTCTTTCATTCTACGTTTCGACTCCTCAACGTTGCGTATCGATTTTGTCGACTTTTCATAGTAGCGCTGCGCATTCTCCGCAATCGAAAGTTCCGGTTTAACGGGAATGGTAATCTCGTTTCCGTCATCGTAAAAGTTGGAAAGGGTAATCTCTGTCTGATCCGGTTTCAGTTTCTCATGAGCATGGGCCATCAATATATGGCCGTACTGTTCATACTCTTCCGCTCTCTCAATTCCCTTGTCCGCATTGGAGAGTTGTTTCAGCGTAGACTCGCTCTTATTAACCGCTGCATCGAGTTTGGGCTTCAGGGACCGTATTCTGGTTGATAGCCTGCGCTCTTTTGAGGTCTCATAGTAGGCAAATCGAACCGCGTCATTGGCATTATCAAACGTTTTTTGATTGGGAATTGGCAGCAAACGGTCGGGAATCAGACAGATGTTGCCATCTTCGAGAACCCGAAACTCCGGGTCATTCATCATGCTGTTGGTGATCGCCTCGGCCAGTTTTGTGATCTCACCGATATCGGCCTCCTGAAGATTGTAGTGCTCGATGATGGGTGCGATAAGGTGGCGCGGGAATGCCGGAAAAAGTGACGTGATGATCCGTTTTGGTGATGCATCGGGTGAGGGTTGCCTGGTGGCTTTTCCTGCGGGACGAGGCTCCGGGATCGCATCACCCGGGGAGTCACTTCCTGTTTTGAATGAATCTTTGAGTTCGTTGTCACGTATCATTAGTACATTGGGGTGATTACCAAAGAGGCGAAACAACAGGGAGGCTCCGGAGTCGTAGTGGAAGGTCATAAACCGGTCTGCTTCAGCAACCGTTACGTCCGTTAGGATATTCTGATGGAGTGAGTCGAAAAATGTGGTTACATTGCTTTTTTTAGGAGACCGGTAGCGATCAAGGAAAATTGCTGTCTCGCTTGAATTTGTGCTGAAAACTACTCTTTTTTGTTCAGAGTTATTGGTGAAGTAGACCTCCCATACATCTTTATGGGGAGAGTAACTGAAATCAAATCGGGAGCCGGCCAACTTGTCTTTTAGGTGGCGGGATAAGTATATTAATATGTAATAGTTATTCATCAGAGTGGTATGTAAACAACGACATTAACCTGAAGCACGATGCACTATGCAATATCCAATTTTTCAAAGTGTAGTCAATAAAATAAACAGCTCACTTGCCAAGAGAAACATAAACGTTGTTAAGTTCAAGACATGGGAAGAGGCGAAAATTAACGCCGCCGGTCTCGAAATTGAGATCGGTCTGGAGGGCTCAAGTGAGCACCTCAAACGCCTCAATATTAATTTCGACTGGGACATGTTTCGTGAAGCTGCCCTGGCTAATCAGCTCATGGGAACGGATAAGCACCCAATTCTGAAGCAGAAGCACCTCACTGATGTTAGTGTGAAACCATCGATAGATATCGAATTGGTTTGGCATTTCAATGTTGAAAAGTCGCAACCACAGAAAACCAACGGCGAGGTGAACTACAGAGTTCAGCAAGCCGGAGAGTGGATGGACAGCGTTAGCCGAGAGGTCAATCAATTTTTGATCAGTGACGATATAATCACCCGGTGGCACCTTGAAATTGAGGGCGATCCGGACGGGAAATATCTCTCAGCCATTAACCTGATCTCTTACTTCCAGTTCTCAATGGAGGAGCTCAAAAGTCTGAATCACGTTCACAGCTATGTGGACAGGAAACTGACCCACCTTCTTTATAAAGCTAATCGCGTTATTAAGATTGCGGATAAACAGGTTTCGGTTGCTGCAGCCTGAGCAGATTCAGCGTTTTAGAAAAGTTGACCAAATAAAAAAGGGCGCCAATGGCGCCCTGAATATCTTTTAAAACCGATTACTTTTTCTTCTTGTGTCGGTTTTTGCGGAGTCTTTTTTTCCGCTTATGCTTAGCAATTTTTGCGCGCTTTCTTTTCTTTCCGCTTGGCATGAATAATCACCCGGTGGTTTTTAATTAAAACTTCCTGTTACTTGAGCGACATACTCGGTATCGCCACCTGCTTAGTTATGAAAGATAAACAAAGTTTCAGTGAAAACGAATTTCTGATTTTTGAAAAAGCATTAGGTGCATTGCCCATTCACCTTTTGCCGTGAAAAACATCGCTCTTTTCAGGAAAAAATAGAAGGTCTGATGACCTGAAATGGAGGCGTATTTTTTCTATCTTTTAATGATCTAAAAGATTTCAAAATATGCCTGACCTGATCAAGACTGCAAAATTCGGTGGCACCAGTATGGCCGATTTCCTGGCTATGACTCGCTGTGCCCAAATCGTAAAGAAAGACCCTGACAAAAAAGTACTGGTGGTTAGCGCCACTTCAGGAACCACAAATCTTCTCACGCAGCTTTTTGACAGTACATGTGCAGATGAAAAGCGGGGAATACTCAAACAGATTCGCGAAAGGCATCTCACCATTGCAAAGTCTCTTGACAGGGAAGCTGAGATTTCGGTCAAGCTGATCAATTTGCTTGATGAATTAGATGAAGTCTCCCTTTCAGCCAAAACCGTGACACCACAGCTTAAAGACAAGTTGCTCTCATTCGGTGAGATGCTTTCATCAACTATCTTTGCAGAGGTTGTGAGTCAGGTGACCGGCGAAGAGGTCTATTGGCTCGACGCAAGAGAGGTGATGATCACTGATCATCACCATACGGCTGCAGAGCCGGATATTGAGGCGATTGCAGAGAAGGCCGAAGAGGTCCTGCTTCCGCTGATCAGTGAGGGAAGGGTCGTAACGCAAGGGTTTATCGGAAGCACTAAAAACGGGCGCACCACTACGCTTGGACGTGGGGGGAGTGACTACTCTGCGGCACTCTTTGCAGAAGCGATCAATGCTGATGTGCTCGAAATATGGACCGATGTGACCGCGGTTTACACCACCGATCCAAGAATTGTACCGGATGCCAGGCCAATTACAGAGATCAGTTTTGATGAGGCAGCGGAGCTCTCCGTTTTTGGAGCCAAGGTTCTCCACCCGGCAACGATGGTGCCGGCTGTTCGAAAAAATATCAGAGTCTATGTGGGCTCTAGCATACAGCCGGAGAAACCGGGAACCTGGATTTTGAAGGAGACACGTAGCCATCCGGTTATAAGGGCGATCAGCCTGCGCCGGGATCAAACCCTGATTACGGTTCACAGCCTGGATATGCTTCATCAGCACGGTTTTTTGGCACGCCTCTTCAGGGTGCTTTCAAAACATAAAATAAGTGTGGATCTGGTAACCACCAGTGAAGTGAGTGTCTCACTTACACTGGATACCGGCGCGAATGCACCGGGACGAGAGAATTTCAATGAAGAGGTGAGAAAAGAGCTGAGTGAATTTTGTCAGGTTGAGATCGAGAATAACCTATCTCTGATTGCACTCGTCGGCAATAATCTACACACTACATCGGGACTCAGCGGTCCGGTTTTCGGAGCTCTCGAAGATATTAACGTTCGCCTGATCTGCCACGGCGCAAGCTCACACAATCTCTGTTTTCTGGTAGACTCAAAGAGTGCTGAGGGTGTGGTACAAGTTTTACACAAAAAATTTATTACAGACCGAATCAAATGAAAGTTTCCGTAATCGGAACAGGTAAAACAGGCAGTGCAGTAGCTGAACTTCTTGGGGAGGATGCTGTACTGTTTAACAGTTCAAACAAACCGAACGCAGACAAACTATCAGAAACCGATATAGCCATTGTTTTTGTCAATGCTGATGCTGCAGAAACTGTGTCGGAAGAGCTTTTGGAGGCCGGTATTCCTGCGGTTTGGGGAACAACAGGGTATAAGTGGCACGGCGACCTACCGGAGCGTGTAAAAGAAGCCAATGCCAGGTGGGTGATAGGCTCAAACTTTAGCCTCGGAATGAATCTGGTGCGTAAAGCCATTACACTATTTGGAAAGGGGGCTTCCCTTCTGAAGGATGCAAAATTCCATATTCATGAGGTGCACCATGTTCATAAAAAGGATGCCCCAAGCGGAACGGCAATATCCTGGCAACAGTGGCTGAATCGCGATGCGACAATCTCATCAGACCGACAAGGTGACGTGAAAGGAATTCACACGCTTGAGATTAAGACAGAAAATGAAACGATTACACTGACCCATGAAGCCGAGACACGACGGCTTTTTGCTGAAGGTGCGGTCTGGACAGCAAACTATCTGCTTAAACATCCGCACATCGCCCCGGGTTTTTATAAGTTTGAAGATATTTTTGACAGGGCATATAGCGAAACAATATGAAAGCAACTGAATGCACACTCTGGACTGCGCTGATTACTCCAATGAAAGAGAACGGTGAGATCCATTTTGATGATCTGAACGCACTGATTAAACAGCAGGAACAGGCCGGAAATGGTGTGCTGCTTCTTGGCAGTACGGGAGAAGGTCTGGCTCTAAAAGAGTCTGAGAAACGAACTGTAGTTGACTATGTTTGCGCCCTCTCACCAAAAATACCCATTATGGCCGGTGTTGGTGGTTTCAATCTGGACGAGCAGAAAGAGTGGATTGGGTACTGCAACAATATTGGCGTTGATGCTTTTCTTTTAGTTACACCTTTCTATGCCAAGCCCGGCGCTGTTGGGCAGGCAGCATGGTTTAGCGTTCTGCTGGATGAAGCCGATGCGCACTGTATGATCTACAACGTTCCTTCAAGAACCGGAGTTGAGCTCTCGCCTGAGGCATTGAAACAGATCGCAGATCACGAAAATTGCTGGAGTGTGAAAGAGGCTGGTGGCAGTATCGTTGGGTTTGAACAGATGAAGGCACAGTTTCCTGACCTTCCGTTTTATGCTGGTGATGACGCTCTCTATCCATACCTTTGCGTGAGTGATTGTGCGGGATTGGTTTCGGTTGCATCAAATGTGTGGCCGGAGCAGACCCGGCTCTATGTAGATAAGGGACAGGACGGAGAGTTGATTGGATTGACTAGTCCATGGAGCAACTCCTCCAGGGCACTGTTTACAGCACCCAACCCTGTTCCGGTGAAGGTGCTCATGAAAGCAAAAGGTATGATCGAGTCGGCAAGCCTGAGACCGCCTCTTACAGAAAATGAAGAGGTTGTGGTGGAAGAACTTTTGGCGGCTGATGAAAAAATCAATAAATGGTACAATCAAAACTGAAACTATGAGTTGGAAAGAGATATTAGATCAATTGGAAGCGGGAACCATCAGGGCTGCAAACCCTGAGGGGGAGACCTGGCAGGCCAATGTTGAGGTGAAGAATGCAATCCTTGAAGCGTTCAAAGCGGGCGATAACGTTAATTATGCCGGTATTTATGAAGGTTTTGTAGATAAACACAACATTCCACCCAGAATTTTTGAAGCGGAGGATGGTGTTCGTTTGGTTCCGGGTGGTTCTTCGGTTCGAAGGGGAGCCTACGTTGCCAAAAGTGTTATCATCATGCCACCGGCATATATCAACATTGGGGCATATGTTGATGAGGGCACGATGGTAGACAGCCACGCACTTGTTGGTTCGTGCGCACAGGTTGGTAAAAATGTCCACCTGAGTGCCGCAGTTCAGCTTGGTGGAGTTCTGGAACCGGTTGGGTTGAGCCCGGTCGTGATTGAGGACGACTGCTTTATAGGCGCAGGTTCGGTTATTGTAGAGGGTATACTGGTGAAAAAAGGAGCGGTAATCGCACCCGGAGTTACGTTATCCAAATCAGTTCCGGTTTACGACTGCGTAAATGAAGTTCTGCTTGGTAAAGGGGCACCCATCCCCGAACGTGCTGTTGTGGTGCCGGGAACGAGGCCAATTAACAACGAATGGGCCAAAAGCCAGCGACTTTCTGCACAGTGCCCCATAATTATTAAGTACAGAGATGAGGGCAGTGCCGCATCCCTGGAGCTGGAAAGTGCATTGAGGTAATAATTTTGTGTTAACTTTGTGTAAGGCATCCGAAATTTTCTGTTCTTATAAATAGAACAATCATTCAAATTAAATGAGGTAATAAGATGAGTTCATTAAATAAAGCAATGGTGATTGGCCGGCTCGGACAAGATCCAGAGGTACGGTATACACAGTCGAATACTGCAGTTGCAACACTTAGTGTGGCAACATCAGAGAGATATAAAGATCGAAATGGTGAGCAGCAGGAGAGTACGGAGTGGCATCGTATTGTATGCTTCGGCCGGCTTGCAGAGATCTGTCAGCAGTATCTGAAAAAGGGTTCACTGGCCTACTTTGAAGGCCCTATCCAGACCCGTTCATGGGAAGATAAAGATGGACAGAAGCGCTATACTACCGAGATTAAAGCGCTCAACATGCAGATGCTCGACAGCCGTGGTGGCAACGGCGGCGGCCAACAGGGCGGAGATCAATCGCAGCAGAGACCTCAGCCTGCTAAAAGTGTTGAAATCGATAATAATTTCGATGACATGGATGATGATCTGCCATTTTAAGCAGAAGGCAGTATCCTACTTTCTGATTTCGTAACTTTAGAGGTGACGGTCACTCTTTGATCGTCACTTTTTTTTATTCATATTACCCATATTCATCAATATGCTGAAAGGCAGTAAGCCGTCAGTTTCAGATAACAATGATCAGCGGCATCGAACCTCAAACTGCCATTCATTTAACCGTAAACTCAGTTTCGCTTCTTGGAAACGATTGACGAACCTCCGGGTAGCCCGGTGATTACATTCATGAATCAGCTGCTTCTTGCCTCCTCGGAGCAGATGAGCAGTCTGAGTTTTGGTGAAATTTCAATAGAGCTTGCAATCATGTTTGCCGGTCTCCTGATCAGTGCTCTCTATTCAGGATCGGAGGTTGCCTACTTTTCATTGGTCAATCAGCTGGATCAGCTCGATACAGAGGGGGAATATGGCTCTGTAGATTCCAGGATTCTGAAAATGCTACAGAAGCCACGGCGCCTGCTTGCCACTATTCTGATCGGCAATACATTTGCCAACATTGTCAGTTCCGTAATGGCGGCTGTTCTCACCGGTAAGATTGTTGCATACTATGGTTTTCCGGCAACCATCGTCTACTCAATTGAAATCGTTGTGCTCACCTTCATGATTCTGATTTTATCCGAAATTACTCCAAAGGTGATTGCCATTAATAATCCGATCAAGGTGTCAAGAAGGATGACCCCATTTATCTATGTGAATTTTTTCCTTCTCACCCCAATTTCAAAGCTGATTGCCGAGAGTACAATGAGTATTGAAAGAACTCTTCCCAGACCTAACAATCGTATGACGGCAGAGGACCTCAAAACAATGGCTGAGATGAGTGAGCAGGAGGGATCAATTAAAGGAGATGAGCGAGAGATTATCGAAAATGTGATTGAGTTTGGTAATATCACCGTTCGCGAAATAATGACCTCGAGGGTGAACATCGTTGCTGTATCGGTGGAGTCGAGCCTTCAGGATGTAATCAATTTGATACGAGAAAAGGGTTTGTCACGAATGCCGCTTTTTGAGAACGACCTGGACAATATGTTGGGCGTTATCTACTCCAAAGATGTGCTTCCATACATCAATACAGAGATGGAGGACTCTCCGATTAACTGGCGCACCATCGCCAGAAAGGCCCTCTTTATTCCGGCGACGAAGAAACTGGACGACCTGCTCCGAGACTTCCAGCACGAGAAAACTCACATAGCCATTGTGGTGGATGAGTATGGCGGAACCGAAGGGATTGTGACGCTGGATGATATTCTGGAGGAGATTGTTGGCGACATCGGCGATGAGTATGACGACCAGGAGGAGAAGCTCTATACGCGTTTCAAAAATGGAGTTTATATCTTTGATGCCAAAATTGACCTGGACGATGTGGATGAAATTCTCGGTACCACCATCACATCCGATGATGACGAATTCGAAACGCTCGGCGGTTTGATCTACCACCTCACGGAGCGGATTCCCAATGTGGGCGAGAGAATGGTATACAAAAACCTTGAACTCACCGTGCACTCTGTAAAGAACAACCGGGTTAAAAAGTTGCGGGTAAAACCGATACCTTCTGTAAAAACATCACCCGAAGCCTCCGTATGACACACCCCGACAGGGAAATAAGTAAAAATGTGACTGTGCAGCAAAATGTAGGTCTAAAGCCATATAACACGCTCGGAATCGATGCGGTAGCCAACTCCTTTATCGAAGTTACCGATCAGGATACCCTTGGAAAGCTGTATAAGGAGGGTTTTTTCAGCGATCAAAAATTCCCCATTATATTAGGTGGCGGCAGTAATGTTCTACTGAAGGGTGATCCCAAAAGTCCGGTTCTGAAAATATCAATTCCGGGCATCCGGGTCACCGATGAGAGCGATCATTTCGTCCGAATAGAGGCGGGGGCTGGCGTAAACTGGCACGAACTCGTGACATGGGCAGTAGAGAGAAACTTTGGCGGGATTGAAAATCTTGCACTGATTCCCGGCACGACCGGCGCGGCTCCCATTCAGAATATCGGAGCATATGGCGTGGAGCTCTCCGATACCTTCGAGTCGTTAAGAGCTTTCTTACCGGAGAGTGGTGAATTTAATACATTCTATTATACCGATTGTGAATTTGGATACCGCGACAGCATCTTCAAGCGTGAACTGAAGGGAAAGGCGATTATCACCGGCATTGTACTAAAGCTGAGGAAAAGCCCCCATCGGATCAATGACTCCTACTACGCTCTGAAAAACCACTTTAATGAGGCGGGAGTCTCAAGACCAGTAATCAGGGATGTGTATGATGCTGTTGTATCTATTCGTCGCTCCAAACTACCCGATCCATCCGTTCTGGGCAACGCCGGCAGTTTCTTCAAGAACCCGGTGGTTGATAAATCTTTTTTTGAGACTCTGGAAAAGAGATATCCTGAGATGCCCTCATTTCCGGCAGGTGATGGTCTAATAAAGATACCTGCCGGTTGGCTGATTGAGCAGGCCGGTTGGAAAGGGAAGCGAATTGGCAACGTGGGCACCTACAGAAATCAGGCCCTTGTTATCGTTAATCACGGTGATGCAACGGGAGAGGAGATCTTTGGTCATGCAATTCGAATTCAGAAATCGGTGCAGCAGAAGTTTGACATTGAGCTTGTTCCCGAAGTCAATATTCTGGAATAGCGATGGCAGATAGTGACTTAATGCTGATCACCGACAACCGTTTTCAGAGTGGTGTATCTTGTCCGCTAAAGCTCACCCATATCCGGGAGAATCGATCCAATAAAAAAGAACACCTTCCCTTCCGGCAGAGAAACAAGCTAAGACTTCGCGATTTCTTTGCAACCACTCTACCTGATCTCTATCAAACATCAAATGATACAGAAACTGCAGCCTCTGAAACGGGAGAAGTTTTGTCAAAGCCGGGCGATGTTACCATTTTGGGAGCTGTACTCAGGCATGAAAACTTTGTATCGAGAGTGCCTCTGTTGAGAAGGGAAGATGACCGGTTTACGATCTGGCAGCTCCACGGAAAGCTCAGAAGACGTTCTGACCCTTTTGTTATCGCAGGAACATACGGTAGGCGGGCAGAGCAGGTTTATCTGCTGAAGGCTTCATTCAGATTAGAGGTGCTTCGCCGTCTCTATCCGGATGCTGATTGCAAGATAAATCTCGTTTTTCCTCAAAGAGGATTCAGGGCGGGATTGGAGAGCCTTTCCGATCAGAGATGGAATAATTTGGACACCATTTCTGAAGAGATTGCTGATGAAGCAAAAAGGCTTTTTGCCGTGGTTGATGCCACTGATGCCGTAGAACAAATGTCTGAATCTTTGACTGATGAGGTAGCCCATCCGAAGTTTGCGGGAAGGTCTGTTGCCAATGCCTGTGAAGTTCTGAGCCGGTCTGATATAGCCAGCGGTAATCCTCTACAGATTAAAATCAATAAGGCTTGCGGGTACTGTGGTTTCAGAAGATCTGAAAAGGAGGGAGAGAAAGGGTGCTGGGAGACCTACTTCTTTGATGAGACCCTATCTGAACCAGACAGGCACATCTTTGAATTGATTGGCCATGGAAATAGCGATGAATCGGAAAACGGCTCACACTTTCAGGAACAAGTGCCAAAAAGGCCGGGGGGAGATACATTTGAAGCTATCCGCCTGCCACGGAGCCCCTCTATTTCGATTAGCCAGAGAAGAATGCTTCAGCTTGCCCAGGCCAGAGGGGAGCAGATACCGGGAGTATGGATTAAGCCAGGGCTTTTGGATATCAAAAAACTAAACTATCCGCTACACTTCATCGATTTTGAAGCGGCAACGTACGCAATTCCAATGTTGAAGGGACAGGAACCCTACAAGCCGCTACTGTTTCAGTTTTCCTGCCATTCATTGAGTGAGGACGGAACCTTGTCTCATACCTCCTGGCTCGATCAGGGGAGATCCGGAAACGATCAGCATGAACAGTTTACGCAAAAGCTGATGTCTGTACCTGACATATGGAAAGGAACCTTGATTCAGTACTCACCTTTCGAAAGCCAGGCTCTCCATAGCCTGGTGCGAGAGTTCAGGCAGAAAGGTGGGAACGGCAGGGAGAGATCGGAGGAGCTCAGAAAGTTTATTAACGGAGGCAGTGGAGTGCATAATAGGATATTTGATATCAGTAGATCACTTCGCGATTACTACTTCAACGGGTGGTTCAGGGGAAGTCTTGGCTTGAAAGAAACCCTGCAGTCGGTTCTGGCCTATGAGAAAGAGTTCGCTGGCCGCGATGAACTTCAGGTAAAACTTGCAGGAAAAGAGATTGACCTATTAAGTGAAAAGAATGGAACTGCACCTGATCCATACGGTCTGATTCAACATCCCGATATCAAAGTGGATGAAGGAGCGGTTGCCATGAACGCTTATATCGCCATGAGAAATGGGTTGCTTTCACCAGATGAAAGTGAACTATTGCCGGGTCTGTTGAACAGATATTGCTGTTTGGATACCTATGCACTTGTCATCATTTGGAACCATCTGATGGAGCTCTTACCAAAATTGGATGAGGATGATCTTGTTATCTTTTAAAATAGTATTCGATAAAGCTTTTGCTATCCCGTACCTTTTCCTATTCAATCTCTATTTAGCCCGACCGTTATGAAAAAATATCTGTTTACCATACCCTTCGTCATTGCGATCGCTCTCTTTATATCCTCCTGTGTTGTACAAGAGAGTCCTGTTACAGGGAACCAAAGGGCATATGCATATTCATGGTCTCAGGAAGTTCAGATTGGGCAGGAAGTTGATCGTGAAATTATTGCAGAGTTTGGCCTCTATGATGACGATGATGTTTTACAATATGTAGTTGACCTCAGCGAAGAGGTTCTGAGTGTGAGCCACATGCGCCGGGAAGATACATCTGAACGGTTTCGTGAAACAGAATTCACCTTCAGGGTGCTCGATAGTCCCGTTGTAAACGCATTTGCACTCCCCGGTGGATATATTTACGTAACACGCGGACTTCTTGCGCATTTGAATAATGACGCCCAACTGGCTATGGTTCAGGGCCATGAAATCGGGCACGTTGCGGCAAGGCACGCATCTCAACGGGGTTTGCAGCAGACCATCGGGCAGGTTGCCGTAATTGGTGGAGCTATACTTGGGCAAGAGCTTCTTGGACTTCCTGGGGAGTCGATTCTGAATTTAAGCGGCCAGGCTGCCCAGCTTATCTTTTTGAGCTATAGCAGGAATCATGAGAGAGAGTCGGACAGACTGGGTGTAGAGTATGCAGCCATGGCCGGTTTTGAGGCGGCTGAAGGGGCGGCCTTCTTCACAAGTTTGCGCCGTCTTTCCGAAAGATCGGGACAGAGCATTCCTAATATGCTCTCTTCACACCCGAACCCGGGTGAACGGGAGAAGAACATTCCAAGAATGGCTCAGGAGTGGGCCGATCGCGGATATGAACAGACCCGCAAGAATACAGAACAGTATATGCAGATGATTGACGGGATAACTTACGGCGAAGACCCGCGTCAGGGTTTTGTTGATGGGGAGCGATTTGTTCATCCTGAATTGAAATTTCAGTACCCCGTTCCGTCTGGCTGGCAGGTAATTAATCAACCATCTCAAGTTGTATATGTAGGTCATGAGGGGCAATCGGTTATGATACTTCGCATCGACTCTCAATCCTCAACCGCCAAAGCGTCGGTGGAGAACTTTATCGGGCAGGAGGGTTTTGAGCTGATCGATCAGCAGGAAGCCGTTAGCAGTGAAGGGTTGACCGCATATGAGGCAAACTTTACTGTTAGTGATGAGCAGGGGAATCTTGGCGTAAACATCTACGCGGTGGAGTATGATGGCCGCATTTACCGATTTATTAACTATACCCAGCAAAACAGATTCTCCGATACACTGGAAACCTTTCGAAATGTTACCGGTGCATTTGACGAACTTACAGAGGAACGAATCCTAAATATCAATCCGGTGCGGTTACAGATAATTCAGGTTGAAGAGCGGATCCGGTTTAGCGACCTGCTCCCATCTGAGCTGCCGATGAATATAGAAGCAGACGAAGTGGCTATCATAAATCAGGTAGACCTGGATGATATGATCGAGCCGGGACGATACATCAAAATACCCGTACAATAGAACTAACCAATGATTGAACGCTATTCAAGACAGGAAATGACCGAGATATGGTCTGAACAGAATCAGTTTCAGGCCTGGCTCGATGTGGAACTGGCTGCATGCAGGGCATGGAGTCGCTTCGGTAAAATACCATCTGAAGACGTAGATAAGCTATATGAGTCTGCCTCTTTCGATATCGACCGAATTAAAGAGATCGAAAAGGAGACTCGACACGATGTGGTAGCCTTCACCAGAGCGGTCTCCGAAACTTTGGGTGATGAAAAAAAATGGGTTCACTATGGACTCACTTCGACGGATGTGGTCGATACCGCAAATGGCTACAGGCTGCTTCAGGCAAACAAACTTCTCCGCACCGGAATTGAACGATTTACACATGCTCTTGCAGAGAAGGCACATGAACACAAGCTGAGCGTGATGATGGGAAGAACCCATGGAGTACACGCTGAGCCGACAACCTTTGGCCTCAAATGCGCTCTTTGGTATGCCGAGATGAAACGCAATATAGAGCGATTCGATCGGTCTGCAAAAGATGTGGAATTTGGAAAATTGTCGGGCGCAGTGGGTACGTTTGCGCACATTCCGCCCGAGGTGGAGAAGTACACTTGTGACTATCTGGGACTGGAAGCTGCACCAATTTCCACACAGACGCTTCAGCGCGACCGTCATGCCTACTACATGGCCACGCTCGCTATAATTGGCGCAACCCTGGAGAAGATCGCCGTGGAGATTCGCCATCTGCAGCGTACAGAACTGCGGGAAGCGGAGGAGTTTTTCAGCAAGGGGCAGAAGGGTTCTTCTGCGATGCCGCACAAGAGGAATCCGATCAGCTCAGAAAATATTACGGGCTGTGCACGTGTGCTTCGCGGATATATGATCTCCGCCTATGAAAATGTGCCGCTCTGGCACGAACGGGATATATCCCACTCCTCAGTGGAGCGAATTATTCTTCCGGATGCCACCATCCTACTCGACTATATGCTGCACCGTTTCTCCGGTGTGATTGAGAAGCTGATGGTCTATCCGGAAAATATGCTTGATAATATGGAGAAGACCCACGGTCTGGTGTTCTCTCAGAGGCTTCTGCTCATGCTGATTGAAAAAGGGCTCTCCAGAGAGAAGGCATACGATACCGTACAGCCACTTGCCATGCGCTCGTGGGAAGAGAAACGTCCGTTCCGCGATCTGGTAGTTACCGATTCCGTTATCTCTGAAAATCTTACACCGGCCGAGATAGAGGCGGCTTTCGACCTGAAGCACCATACACGCCGTGTGGATGAGATTTTCAAACGAGTTGGTCTTTGACCAAACCTACCTTATGAATTGAAAAAGGCTGCCAATGGGGCGGCCTTTTTTATATCTGATAATATTGTACTTAAGAGCCTGGTAAAATTTTATTGATAGGGGTGACATTAAGGTGTCACACCTCTGGTATATATTGGTTATAAATTCAAACCAAACTACAGATTACCATGGCACAGGCAATAATCAGATCAACCAGACCATCAACCGAAAACCGTCACATCTTTTCCATATTCCGGAAGGCGGCTATCGAGTACCGGAAAACCCAGCAGATGTTTGAGATGATGGGCTGGGGTGAACTACCGGAAGAGCTTAAGCTCACAATCGAACAAGATGTGAAGGGTTATGTAGATGAACTTGAAGGCAGTTACTGCACAAGCTGTGCATATGTTCAGCGCAGACGCAAGCGGGTAGACTACTGGGTTAACTGCTTTTTAGACGGTATTTGCTCCGAAAAAACGGCTGTGGATGCTCTCAGGGTAAAACCGTTCTGATAGGGATTAATTTCCGATTCGGGATGAAGAAGTGTTTAATGATTTGTTATCTTTACTAAAATGTAAACGAAGCGAATCTTTTTTCCATGAGTCATTTCTCTCCCTTTCCAAAGGTAACCCGCCAGGGATTAACCTACGACGATGTTCTTCTTGTACCTAATCACTCTACTGTTCTGCCCCGCGATGTCAGTACCTCGGTTCAGATCACTCCAACATTGAAGCTCAATGTGCCAATATTCAGTTCGGCGATGGATACGGTATCGGAGTACCGGCTTGCCATTGCTCTTGCAAGAGAGGGTGGAATCGCCATGCTGCATAAAAATATGTCGATTGAAGAGCAGGCAGAGCAGGTTAGGCTGGTGAAGAGAAGTGAGAGCGGAATGATTGTAGATCCCGTTACACTGCCGGCAGAGGCTACTGTGAAGGATGCCCGTGCGCTAATGAGAAAGCACAAGATTGGTGGTATCCCGATTGTAGAGAGCGACAACTCCCTGGTTGGAATTGTTACAAATCGCGACCTCCGGTTTGAGCACTACGTTGATAAAAAGCTTGGTGATATAATGACAAGGGACAACCTTGTTACGGCCAGGCAGAATACAAATCTGGAAGAAGCGGAAGAGATTCTTCAGCAATACAAGGTTGAAAAACTCCCGATTGTGGATGAGAACAACGTGCTGGTAGGCCTCATCACATTCAAGGATATCGAAAAGAAGATGAACTTCCCGCACGCCTGCAAAGACAGCATGGGAAGACTGAGGGTTGGGGCAGCTGTTGGTGTAACCCCGGATACGCTGGAGCGTGTTGCTGCATTGGTTGAATCCGGCGTTGATGTTATCACGGTCGATACCGCACATGGCCATTCAGAGGGAGTGATTCAGACAGTTAAAAAAATTAAGCAGAAATATTCCGACTTGAATGTAGTTGGTGGCAACATTGCTACCCGCGCTGCAGCTGAGGCACTTGCTGATGTGGGAGCCGATATTGTGAAGGTAGGTGTTGGGCCGGGTTCGATCTGTACCACTCGTGTGGTAACCGGTGTTGGAGTTCCTCAGCTATCAGCCATTATGGAGATTGCTGAGTTCACTGCAGAGCAGGGGATTGGACTCATTGCAGACGGCGGAATCAAGCAGACAGGTGATATTCCAAAGGCGATTGCCGGTGGAGCAGACGCTGTGATGATGGGCTCCATGTTTGCCGGAGTTGATGAGAGTCCCGGCGAAACAATTATTTATGAGTCGAGAAAATATAAGTCATACCGCGGAATGGGTAGTCTGGGCGCTATGGCAAAAGGATCCAAAGACCGCTATTTCCAGGATGTGGAAGATGATCTGAAACTTGTACCTGAAGGAATCGAGGGAAGAGTACCATACAAAGGTCACCTCAATGAAGTTGTTCACCAAATGGCCGGCGGACTTAGGGCTGCTATGGGTTATTGTGGTGCAGAGTCCATTGATCAATTAAAGAAGGCGGAGTTTGTACAGATCTCCGCAGCCAGCTACAGAGAGAGTCATCCGCACACAGTGCAGATCACCAAAGAGTCTCCAAACTACTCTGTATCCTGATTCGTAACAAACACGGCTCCCGTTTCTCTTTTACTTTGAAGCGGAGCCGTCAATTACTGAACCATGTGGGATTTTCTTAAAAAAATCTTCTCAGAAAGAGAAGGCGGAGTGACAGTCGTGGTGCTCGATGAGCAGGACCCGGATGGGTCCTCTACGTTCAAGCTACAGTCGAAGGAAGTGATTAAAATGGTGCTTCTGGTGATCGTGGTTTCGGTAGCTATCACCATTTTCATGTTTTTTGCGACTCCCCTTGGTTCACTCTATCAGCATCAGCAGGATGAATCGCTGAGAAGCTCTGTGATTGAGATCAGTGAAAGAGTGACGGCACTACAAGATTCTCTCTATGCCAGGGACATTCAGCTGGAGGATTTGAGAGAGGTTCTAAGGGCATCGCGAGACACGACCTATGAAGTGCGATTTGCACAGGATCTTACTACTCAGGGGGGACCCTCTCGGGGAGCCGGGCAGAGAATACCGGATATGCACGCCTATGAAATGTTATCGCAGAGTGAAATTGCCATTTCAGGCCGATTGGACCGAACACCCGACTTCCCGGCAAATTTCCCGATACAAGGAACATTATCACAAGGTTTCTCGTCAGAAGAAGGTCACTTTGGTATTGACATTGCTGCAAGGCCCGATACCGAATTTCGGGCGCTCGCAGACGGGACGGTGATGAACGCCGGCTGGACGATCAGTTATGGTTATGTAATCTATGTTCAGCACGCAGGCGGAATTATGAGTGTCTACAAGCATGGTGCCAGATTGTCGAAAGAGAAGGGTGATTTTGTAATGAAAGGTGACATTCTTGGGGCAGTGGGTGATCGGGGAGTGCTGAGCTCCGGGTCTCATCTCCATCTTGAGATATGGAAAAACGGAGTGCCTCAAAACCCAATTATGTATTTAATCAACTGAAGTAAGAAGGATATGTTCAACAATAAAAATAACAAAAAGAGCAAAACCGTGAGCGGAACATCAAGCCAATCTCCTGCGCTAAACATGATTAGTGAAGGGTCAAAACTGAAAGGAACCATCAACTCTCAAAACGATATCCGCATTGCAGGATTCGTGGAAGGCGAAGCCATTGCCAAAGGTAAACTGATCGTCACCTCTTCGGGTGTGATCGATGGTGAAGTAAATGTAGGCGAAGCCGATATTGCCGGCAAGATCGATGGAACCATAAGGGTAACCGGAAAACTGAACCTGAGACAGTCTGCCGTAATCAACGGAGATATCTTTACGAAAACACTGGTCGTTGAAGAGGGTGCTCAGATGAATGGCGCCTGCAAAATGGGTGTACAGTCTGAAGCATCAGGCAAATCTGCCACTCCAGCACAATCAAAGCCAAAGAGCGAGAAGGCGTAACGTTGCTGAACGATCCTCGGCTAAAAGCCTATCTGGAATATCTCACGCTTGGGAGTGAAATTGCACTCTCAATCAGTGCTCCGATTATGATTGGTTACTGGCTCGATACCCGCTTCGAAACACTGCCTGTCTACACGATGAGTGGTGTTGGGCTGGGGATTGTTCTGCTCATTTTCACCATGGTTCGGCTGGTGCGAAAATTTGATGGGAAAGAGGAAAAAGATGATAAATAGTCCCCGCGAAAAACTGATTTTGTCACTGGTGCTTTTTGGGTTGTTGGCTGTCACGCTCTCATTCCTGGTTCCATCAGAATCGCAAGGAGGAATTCTTGCGGGATATGGCCTCGGATTTCTGGCAATTCTGCTCCATTTTGCAACCAATCAATTCACAAAAAAATTAGATAACGACAGCTTTTTTAAGCTTTTCTTTCTCAGCCTTACCCTCCGTTTTTTCATCGTCCTCGGTCTGTTCGTGCTTTTAATTCTTTCAGAAAAATTTGAACAATTGAGCTTTACTGTTAGTTTTCTAATTTCTTATATTTTCCATTCTGTGACAGATATGATTTTTCTGAACGATCAGCTAACTAAACAACACGGTTAAATACCCTAAGCAAGTAATGTCTCAATTATTGCGCCGAGTTATCGGAACTACTCTGCTTCTACTGGTTATCAACCCAGTGCTTTTGTCGGCGGCAGATTCATCGGGAGGCGAAGAGCCTGTTATTGATGTAATGGGGAAGGTGGTGAATCAGGACTACTTTGAGCTGGTCGGATTCAAAATTCCTCTTCCAAGAATTTTACTGGTTGATGGCGATTGGTACTTCTACGCTTCCACGCAGCGTGCCGTCGACTCCGGTACTTTTGTAATGGCTGATGGCGACCTTGTGCGTGCAGACGGTGCAGGCATCTCCCTGGATATGTCGATCACCAAGCATCTGATGTTTGTCTGGATCGGCATTCTTTTAACTCTGCTGATCACAATTTGGGCTTCCGGTCGCTATAAGCGCGGCATTGGTGCAGAATCAGAGCCCCAAGGGACGAGTCAGAATCTTTTTGAGGTCTTTTTTGTGTTTATCCGGGATCAGATCGCTAAAGAATATATTGTTGATGATAAGTACCGGAAGTTTGTGCCCTATCTTTTTTCAGTTTTTATGGCGATCTCTTTCATGAACCTCTTTGGGCTCATGCCATGGGGTGCATCGGCAACTGCAGACTTGACGGTTACGGCAACTCTGGCATTTATTACATTTTTTATTACGCAGTTTAATGCCTCTAAAGATCACTGGGAGCACGTATTTGTATTCCCTGGTGTTCCACCGCTAATGCGTGTAATCTTGACCCCGGTCGAGATCCTGGGTCTCTTTACCAAGCCATTTGCACTAGCCATACGTCTCTTTGCAAACATGCTTTCAGGTAAAATCATGATTGTCTGTATTCTTGGCCTGATCTTCATCTTTACGGATATCTTTGGCCCTGCAGTTGGTGTGGGATCTAGTGTGATCTGGGTGCTTCTCACGGCACTGCTAACAATTCTGAAGGCTTTTATTGCGCTGCTTCAGGCCTATATCTTTACGCTGCTGTCGGCAGTGTTTATTGGTCTGGCAGTTGAAGAACATGAACACGATCACCATGATGAAACTTCTGCTGTTGCGACTACAACAGAAGTCAAGGTGTAATTTTAATTAACAATCAATAAAACACAAGGTAACTACTATGGGACTCTTAGCAGCTGGTTTTGGAGCTGGAATCATTACAATCGGTGCTGCATTCGGTATCGGCTGGATCGGTAAAAGCGCTGTAGAAAGCATTGCCCGTCAGCCCGAAGCTTCCGGTGACATTCGTGGTGCGATGATTCTGACTGCCGCGTTTATCGAGGGTGTTGCACTCTTTGGCGCGATTGTTTGTGCTCTCCTCGCTCTCGGTATCCAGGTATAAATTAGAAGAACAGAACAGATCTGATAATGATTTTCTTCGCAAACGGAATATTATCCTTTAGTACCGGATTTGCTATATGGGTGCTGATC
>JAFIFA010000221.1 GCA_020832225.1 Balneolaceae bacterium | reverse complement strand
AACAATCTGTCTATATCTCAATATGTCCAAAGAACTACCCGCAAAACCACTTCGTTTTTGCGACAGATTTTCAAGGTAACCAATCCAACAACCAAATGCCAAACCAAAAACCCAAAAATCAGAAAATATTTTAAAAGAACTCCTTCACGATGGCCGTCGCCCTGATGGCGCCGGTGATCCGCAAATATCTTGCAGATCGTTTCTTTGAAAGGATTATAAATATAGGGGGTTTGACCAATTCAAGTCAAGAAAAAATCCCCTAAAAATGTGATTAGTTTTCCACATCTATAGGGCGTTCATGAAAAGCGCTTACCATCCCCTCTCCCAAACATTCAGCCACTCCCACCCTGCTGATCGTCATACAATTTGTACCCCTCCGGATCTTCTTCATACTCCCTGAAGAGCCAGACCCCGAGATACGCGAGCGGCGTATCGAACAAAGCAAAGAAAAATTTGAACAGATAGGAGTTGATGATGAGAATCAATAGCATCCCTAGTGTGGTTACATTCTCACCAAGATTTCCGGTAAAGTAGAGTATCGAGAGAATGGCCGTACTATCTACCAGCTGACTAAACATCGTTGACCCGTTGTTTCTCAGCCATAAATACTTCCCTTTTGTTACCCGCTTCCAGAAGTGAAAGAGACGAACGTCAACCGATTGCGCAATCAGATAGGCAATCATGCTTGATACCGTGTTGGCAATTACAAACTCATATACACCTCCATAAAGGTCCGCTCCCCCGCTCACCCCATATGTATTGGGAAACCAGTGCCCGGCCGTCAGGATCAGAAGCATGTACATGTTCAGAAAAAAACCAATCCATACCACCAGTTGAGCTTTCTTCCTGCCAAAGAGTTCCGAAATGAGATCTGTGGCAAGAAATGTAAACGGGTAGGCAAGCAACCCAACCGGTATGCTCATCGTATAGATACTGCCGTCCCTGACCAGAGAGGGCGTCATTGCCTGCATCCAGTCCGGCATTGTGAACGAAAAGATGGTCACGAATTTCGTGGTGCCGACAATATTACCAATCACCAAAGAGGTGATAAATACACCAACAAGACTTAAAAATAGTATATCGCGCTTGTGTGAAGGTGCACGTCCGTTTTTTTGTTGCGCCATCTGAACCTTTGGTCGTTAAAAGGTTGTTGAGTGTTTGTAACCGACTCAAAATCTGAGGCGTTCGAATTAATCAAACAGTATGAAAGAAGAAATCAAAAAAAGAATACAGATAGCAGAGGCCGCGGCCGACCGATACGTTCACAACCAAAGATTCACTATCCGTTCTCTGGCTGATGAATTAGAGATCAGCTCAGACGAGATCTTTGAGCTTTTCCCCAATCGAAGATCGATCCTCCGCTATTTCTATGAGTCAAGACTAATTCTCTGGAAAGAGCAGACCCAATCCATAAAAGGGTATGAAACCTTTAGCCTGGGTGAAAAGCTCAGCAACCTATTCCTAACCCTGCTCGATCTGTTGAACGACCGGCGTGAATTTGTTCTGATGAGCTACAAAGAGTTTGTACTATGCTCAGGCCGAAGGGATCGCTTCAAACAGAATCTTAAAGAGGAGCTGAGAACCATATTTGCATCGGATAAGGAAATCCCCACAACGGCATCACCATTTGTCCGTACAGGGCTTACCTATGATCTGATTACCCTTCAGTTCCACCTGTTGGTTCGCTTCTGGAGTGAAGACGACAGTCACCTGAATGAGAACAGCATGGCACTGGTAGACAAGTGGAGCACATTCACGGAGGAGGTTTTCTACTCCAAAGTGGCGGAGAAGGGCCTCGACCTTGCCAAGTTTCTCTACTATCAATCACCCCTCAACAAATGCAGCATCATGAATGAAAAGAGAGGCCTGACCAATGAGTGAATTTCCATCATCGAAATTTGAACGCGGCAAAATATTTGCAAAAGCAGGACTAAAGGCCGGGGGCAACTATGCCACTCACTATCTCAAACGACTCGGAAACGGATCGGCCGACCGCTCTGAAACCCACAGCAAAACCGCCAAAGACGTTCTGGGTGAGTTCACCAAGCTACGTGGCACCGCTCTCAAGATTGCGCAGTCTTTCAGCGTGGATCAGGGCTTTCTTCCTGATGAGTTCACCGAAGTGATGACGCAGGCGCAATATAGCGTTCCGCCTATCAATCGATCTCTGGTTCGGTCACTCATTCGAAGTGAACTGGGTGCCTACCCCGAAATGATCTTTGATGATTTCGATCCTGAGGCGATTGCAGCAGCATCGATTGGGCAGGTTCACAGAGCCACTCTTAAGGATGGGCGAAAAGTTGCCGTAAAGGTTCAGTATCCCGGAGTGCGGGATACCATTTCATCTGACCTGGCGCTGGCCCGTACTATTTTTCGCAGGCTCGTTTCAGATGCCGATGAGCTGGATGTCTATTTTGAGGAGGTAAGAAAGACCCTTATCGATGAAACCGATTATGAAATTGAGGGTGCATCGATAAACCGATTCCACAAGCGTTTCTCTTCTGACACCGTGGTTACCCCTGAATGGGTTGAGGAGTTCTCGACAAAACGGGTTCTCACCATGACGTTTATTGAAGGTGTGCATCTGAATGAGTTCCTGAAAACCGATCCCGATCAAGAAGAGAAAAATCACTACGGCCAGCTGATGTGGGATTTTTTCCACAGACAAATTCGTAACCCGGAAGATATTCATGCCGACACCCATCCCGGAAATTTTCTGTTCACGCCAGACGGAAAGCTTGGTGTAATCGATTTTGGCTGCGTAAAGTCATTCCCTGAGGAGTTCTTTATGGACTACCTGCGTCTTCTCCCTACCCACCTTCAGCGCGATGAAAAGGCGATTAAAGTGCTCTACTTCCGCCTTGGGGTTTTGAAAGGTGATCCCGATAAAGTAAAAAAAGAGAAGGAGTACTACGATTTCTGCCTCAATTACGGCTACACGTTTGCGATGCCCTATCTGGAAGACCGCTTCGATTTCGGTGATCCCGAGTATAGGGAACTGATTCGTGGCTATACCAAAAATGCCCCGATCTCAAATGAGCCGAGGGGGAATAAACATTTTATCTATAGTACCAGGGTTCACCTGGGGCTCTACCATTTTCTGATGAAGCTTGGGGCTGAGGTTTCGACGGAGGAGTCGAAGAGAGTTGTGGAGGAGATTGTTGGGTGAGACGTGCGGGAGACGGGAGACAGGAGACGGGAGACAGGAGACGGCAACTTATTTAATTTTTTAGATAGGATTGTAAATCATTCTTTTTTAACCGCTACGATCGCAGCGAAGTCGCGGCGTTCGCTGTGAAAATTTCGGATTATAAAGCGCTCTGTCACTCCGCGCCTTCTCTGCGAACACTGCGGTTAATATACGGTAATTATATAGTTCGCCCCTTTATTAAGGTATTCAGTAGACTTAAAACGCGGGCTTTTTTAACCACAGAAGACATACAGTTCTTACTAAACTTTGTGGCTGTTGTGGTTAAACCCCTGGAAATAGACAAAGCCATGCCCGAAAGGACATGGCTTTTATAAATTTTACCTCGTTTCTACCGCTAACGATTTAGTTAGCTATCGTAGTGGTTGAGGTTTCGAAGTTTGGTGCTACTCTGACGTCGGAATCTGTTCCTTCAAGGTTGATGATGATGTCTTCGCCACCATCGTCGAACCCTTCGGGCAGGTAGTCGATTACGATATCGGTTGTGCTTTCGCCAGCTTCAATCACAACAGGAGATGGAGTAACCAATTCGTAGTGTACTCCCTCTTCCGCTGAAGATTCAGAGTCGATGCTGAATTCAACGCTTAGGTCGTTTCCGCGCTGTTCAGCGATCAGCTGCACCTCAATTACGGTTCCACCGTCCTCGAGGTTGGTCTGATTTGTGAGCGGGAAGAGTCCTACCTGAGGATCGTCCGTATCAATGGTTCCTTCCACATCGCCTGTGTCGAACAGGGAGTTGCAGCCGACAAACAGGACGGCTACAACTGCGAGTGATATTAGTTTACGTATCATAATAGTTGGGTCTTTAAATTAGTTCTGAGTTGCAATCCCTTAGTAACCCGGGTTCTCTTCAAGAGCCGGGTTCGCATTGAGGTTGGTATTGCCGATCGGTGCAAGAATGCGGAATGAGTTAGCCGCCATCTTGATGGATCCGTCAACTTGTGGAATATCGCGTCCAAGTCTCTTCAGATCCCAGAATCGGTGCCCCTCAAAGTTGAGTTCACGCATGCGCTCGTCGAGAATCTCATCTTCAAACGCTTCCATGCTCAGGAGTGCTTCCGGTGGAATAATTCCTGCATTTCGTGCATCACGGAGTTCCTGCAATACAACAGCACCTGCAGTTGGATCATTATCCGCTTTTGCTCTCGCTTCAGCATAGATCAGGTACATCTCAGAAACTCTCATCAGCGGAATATCGTCTGCCAGGTTTCCTTTGTCACCGTTCCACTTGGTAGTGGTAAGGCCAAGCTCATTCACAGCGTCACAACCCTGCTGGTTACCACCAACGGTGTTGAAGCATGGGCGGAACCAGCCACCTTCATAGGCGATCGTTCCGGTTTGTGGATCGGTAGTGAGCTCGCCGTCGTCATCAAGAACTGGTTGACCAAGACGATAATCATCTTCATCGTAGAGGCTGAGCAGTGCTACTGTAGGCAGCTGTGCCGTCCACTGAATGGATGTATATGCAGCCATACCGTCGTTCACATTTGAACCGGCAATTGGCTCTGTATTTGGGTTTACCTCAATCTTGAAGAGTGCTTCGGGATGGTTTCCACCACCTTCAAAAAACATGTCCGCGATTGCTGTTGGAGAATCCACCAGCTCGGGGCCCATATTGATTGCATTTTCGGCGTGCTCAGCAGCCTCTTCCCAATTACCTGCGTAGAGGTGTGCCCTCGCTTTAAGTCCTTCCACAAACGTCTCATTTACAAAAGTGACGTTAATTGTTCCGGCCAGCAGGTCTGATGCCTCTTCAAGGTCGGCAAAGATCTGCTCGTAGATCTCTTCAACGGTTGCCCGCGGACGCTCATCCACATCATCGATCTCAAAGACCGGCTCGGTTCTGAGTGGTACAGCCAGATCCCAATTCCCTTCAGGACCCTGGTCGAAGTTTCCGGGCTCATACCCGTATGCTCTTACCAAATTGTGGTATGCATAGGCTCTGAGCGCAAGTGCTTCACCTCTGTACTGATCCAGAGTACCCTGGTCCAATACTCCATCTTCAATTCCGCCGATAATTACATTGGCGTTTTGAATCAGGTTATATGCCGCACCGTAGTTGGTAAGGTGCGATGTACCGGATGTTCCAACGGCAGTGTTCAGATCCTGAAAACGGGTGGCTCCGGTTCGTGTTCTCGATTCATCCGCAAACGCACCGGGACCTACGAGGTTCTGGGTGGTAAATGCGAAACTACCTCTCATGGTTGAGTAGAGAGATGCCCGAAGCAGATCCACACCCTCTTCGGTGGAGACCGCCTCTTCATCTGATATCGATGTGGACGGATCCACATCTTCTAATACGTCGCTGCAGCCTGCGAATAGCAGAGCAACTGCAAGGACTGCAAATAGACTTAACTTCTTCATTGTGTTCATCCTGTTTATTGAGTTTCTGTTAGAAGCGTACTTCAATACCTGCGT
This sequence comes from Balneolaceae bacterium, assembly GCA_020832225.1. Taxonomy (GTDB): domain Bacteria; phylum Bacteroidota; class Rhodothermia; order Balneolales; family Balneolaceae; genus Rhodohalobacter. The sequence goes on along the minus strand of JAFIFA010000221.1, from coordinate 8,782 downwards.
TGAACTGCCGCTCTGTTGGATAAGAGGCGGTGGTAACATTGGTAAAGATATCCGTAGGACTGAATGCCACTTCAGGATCGTACCATGGCCACGCAGTGAAGGTCAGGAGATTTGTACCGGAAGCGAATACGCTTACGCTGGTCAACCCAAGTCCTTCAGTATAACGCTCAGGAATCTGATAGCTTAACGACAGATTCTTCAGACGGATATAACTGGCATTGTAAACCGAGTTTGAACCAACCGTTGTTCTGTAGTTTTCAGTTTCAGGAAAATCAGTTCCACCCTGTACAGCTCTAGGGAAGTAGGTTACATCACCAGGATTTTGCCATCTGTCGCGTGTTTCCGCAGAGAGGCTACCGAGGAAGTCCGGAGTTCTGGTGAAGTAGTAGTCGGTTGATGGGAATGCCCACTGACCAAAGCTGAAGTTAAAGAATGCATCCAGCTCAAGACCTCTCCATCGGAAAGTATTTCCGAGTCCACCAATTACATTAGCAAAGCCATCTTTGTACTCAACAGCATCGTTTGCCTGTGTAGGAGTGTAGGTGAGTTCACCATCTGCGTCTAGCCACATTGGCCGGCCATCAGCGGGGTTTACACCGCCCCAAAGCGGCACCTGAATCAACCCAATACGCTCGCCCTCTTTAAGGGACTGGAACTGACTGTCGGGTGAAATATCGGTTCCGTCTGGAAGTGCACGGATTTCGTTGTCGAGGAACGCAATGTTAAAGCGGCTGCTCCAGACAAAATCTCTTGTGCTAACATTTACAGAGCTTACTTCAAACTCAACACCGGTGTTTCTTACGCTACCGATATTCTCAGTGAAAGAACCAAATCCTGTATCCGAAGGTAGTGGCCTGTCGAACAGAAGTTCATTGTTGTCCTTGATGTAGAAATCAACAGATGTTGTAATTCGCCCTTCAAGAAACTCCACATCCACACCCACATTAAGTTCGGATGCTTCCTCCCACGTCAGCAGCTCATTGGCCAGCTGGGAAGGAACGATTGATGTGGTTCCCTGATAGGTACCAGATACCGTATAGAGAGATCGTGCTGCAAAGTTGCCGATCGCTGAGTTTCCTGTGAGACCGTATCCGGCACGCAGTTTCAGATCATCGATCCACTCTACATCAAAGAAGTCTTCCTGTGATATTCTCCATGCACCCGATACGGATGGGAAGAATGCCCAGCGGTTTCCTTCACCAAAACGAGAGTGGCCATCATATCGGCCGGTCACGCTGGCGTAGTACCGCTCATCATAATTGTACTTAAGATTGGAGAAGAAACTTCCAAGCCTCCATTCGGAGTTAACACCTGCAGCTGTAGTTGGCTGTGCTGTTGCACCGAGTACATTGAAAAATGTAGCAGTTCCTTCACCGGTTGTAATCATGCTCTCGGTGTAGTTGTTACGGTACTCTGTACCAACCAATCCGGAGAAGTTGTGTACTTCATCAAACGTCTGACTGAAGTTTGCAACCAGGTTGGTGCTCACGTTACGTACATTACGGTTCGCAAAGTTGACAAAACCACCCTGAGCAACAGCAACTATACGGCTGTCGTGACGCTCATCTTCGGTATTTCTGTAATCCACGTTTGCAGTACCACGTAAAGATAACCAGTCGGTTACATTGTAGGTCATCGCCACGTTGGCAAGAATCTGTGTAACGGTAATATTTCTGTCTACCTCGTCACGGATAGCACCTGCGTTCTGTGCAACGCCACCACTAGCCATATTCGGGTTGTAAGAACCATCTTCCAGGAATGGGAAAGTGAATGGATTCTCAAACATTACTTGAGAGGTAGGGCAGTTAACAAAGTTTCCATCCTCACAAACACCAAACTGAGTGCTTCGGGAAACGTTTGAACGTACAGACGCATTGAAGTTCTCTGAAACCTGATGATCTACGTTCGTTCGCAGATTAAGACGGGTAAAATTCGAGTTGAAGGCCGTTCCGTCTGTGTCTTCATATCCACCCGACAAGTAGAATGAAGTATTCTCATCACCACCGGATACCGCCATTGTGTAATTCTGAGTTACACCCTCTTCATAGATAAAGTCCTGCCAGTTGAAGTCTGCAAGCTGATCTGGATTATCCGGATCGAAACCGAACTGACCGGAAAAAAAGTCTGGCACAGCGTTCTCTCTGAAATCATTTACAGCGTCGGTGTTACTAAGCGGAATACCGTTATTCAAGGCAACGGCCTCAGAGTAATAGTCCAGATACTCATCTCGGTTTAGATAGTCAACATTTCGTGCAAGGTTTCGAACTCCTGTTTCGGCACGGAATGTAACGTCGGTGCGTCCTTCAGCACCACTTTTGGTGGTAATGAGTACCACCCCGGCGGCAGCCTGTGATCCGTAAATAGAAGCAGCTGATGCATCTTTAAGTACCTCGATCGACTCAATGTCGTTCGGGTTGATAGCATTCAGCGGGGATGTGTTTGTAAGTCCGGATTGCTGATCAAACGAGATCTGAACACCATCTACAATATAGAGAGGCTCGGTAGCCGCGTTGATCGATCCGTTACCACGAACCGCAACACGAAAACCCGCACCTGGGTTACCTGATGTTGAGATCACGTTTACACCTGCTGCACGCCCCTGAAGAAGGGACTCGGCATTTTGCAGGGATACATTCGCGATATCGCTGGCGCTTACACTTGTAATAGATCCGGTGAGTTCACGACGCGAAGTTGGTGCATAACCTGCAACCACTACTTCATCGAGTCCAACCGCGCCCATCGACATTTCAAAATCCACAACGTTTTCACCGGCTGTGATTTCCACTTCCTGATCGATGGCTGTATAACCAACAAACGTTACGTTTACATTATATGTGCCAACCGGTATGTCTGAGATGGTATAGTCACCATCCATATCGGTCGGGGCTCCAAGTTCCAGTTCGGTAATCAGAATATTTGCCCCGGGAATGGTCTCGCCCGTTTCAGCATCTGATACCGTCCCTGTCAGTGTTCCTGTTTGTGCATACGCTAATCCGGAGAAAGCGCAAAATGTGAGCACAAACACTAACGATGACAAAGACCGTAGTATCTTCTTACTCATAGATAACCTCTGTTGTTCTGTGTTCTGTTTTGGTTTGTTGTTGTGCCGAATGCCTGACCTTATTATTTGAGATCAGGTGAATAGTATTATGTCGGCGTCTGCAAAGCTCTATTTACCCGCGGGAAAACTGCTTTGGGTAATGTGCATTGGGCCGTAAACACTCCTGGGTTTCGGGCCCCTGTGTATGTAGTGATCACCTGACCAAATCGGTCTGATGACGATATAAGCTACTTCCTGCAGCAACGAAAGGCAAAACCTTAAACTAATGTTAAGTAATGATTAAGGTGCATATTAACAGAAATAAACATTTACATACGCAAAACAATTACCCCAAATTCTCTTAACTATCATTAATGAACAGTGACTTAGTATTATTCCACTAATTAACTGATATACAGTATTTTAGTCGTCAATCAATATTTGGTGCATTGGCCGGCTCTGACATCAATTTTGTTTTTTTGAGATAGGCGGGAATGGAAAGCAACTTCAGCATAGTGTAAAAATTTATTACTGATATTGTCGTAAATGGGCATTATTGCCAAAGATCCGATTGTATAAGATATTGCATCTCATATCGTTGAATCTGAACGAAAAGCCCTTTTCCGGACTTTTAACTTGTGATTTTCAAAACATATTGCGCGCTAATTTTGTCTATTAAAGTCAATGAGATATTTAATTGTGTAAAGAGGCCCAGTAAATGCATTTGATTACCCTTCTGTTATTTACATTTGTGTTTCAGTCCATAGGGGAGCCTGCAGATTCAATCTATTACAAAGGCAAAACTCTGGTTGAAAAGGGAGAAAGTACTGAAGCTCTGAACTACTGGCTTTTGTGATTAGCCAGTTTACACCAGAAACGGGTGGAGATTTTCGTTTCGATAAGAGATTAATTGAAGTCTCTGTAAGGGGAAAAGCAACTTCAAAAAGTTTTTAAATTTTTTGCAAAAAAAAGGCTACCCCCGCAAAAGGGGTAGCCTATAAAAAATTACAATGAATTAACCTTTAACCCACGTTCGGGTTTTGGTTTCTTTCATCATTCGGAATAGGTAAGCCTCTCCATGGTCCGATTGGATCTCCGGTCAGACCTTCACCAGGTGTACCCTGAACTTCAGGATGCCATCTGTTGAAACGAAGCTGATCGAGCATACGAACTCCTCTGAGAAAGAGCTCTTTGTCACGCTCAATGAAGATCAGGTCTTCATCAACCGTACCAACAATTGGACTGATACCGTGGGACGCTCTCACATCATTAATTCTATCGAGAGCAGATGCCTGACCGGCACCCTGTCCTTGAAGTGCTTCCAATTCTGCAAGCATCAGTTCATTTTCTTGCCAGGTTAGGAAGTTCATTGGAGATTCCTGAGCAGGGTAAAGATTCTGGCGGAATCGATCAGGATTTACTTCAGCAGGTGTAATTTGAACCCTGTTGATTTCATCCGGATCTTCATCAATGTAATCTGCGAACCTGTAATCAGGTATTGCCTGAATTCTACCAATACCGGCTGCAAAATAGAATTCATTGGAAGATTGAACACTATGAAGGCTTTGGAAAGGAGCATCTCCGGCCTCAAGTCCATTTTGTGCAGCGCTATAGGCATCATCATATTCACCGAGGAAGAGCAAAATTCTTGCTCTGAGAGTATTTATAACTCTCTCCTCATAAGTTGTTGCAACTGCCGCTGCAGCATCAAGCCTTGGAAATATTTCATTGAATGCCATATCCCGAGACGGAATAGTTGCACTGGCGTCAATAGGTCCACCGAGTTGTTCTATACACTCGGGACCACCAGAGCCAATACCCGCATCTGCCCCACATGGATCTTCTGTAAAGTAGAAGCCAATAAAATATCGGGCAACTGCTCCATAAAAGTTACCAACAAATGTTGCTTCATTACGAACATTTTCACCAAGACCTTCAACACGGTCAATCCTTTCAAGAAGGTCATCCGCGATAAAACGGAAACCTCCCAATGGTGTGTAGATTCCACGGGTTGTATTATCAGAAAAGGTGGTTTGATCACCAACATTTCCCCAGTTTGCATTGGCATCCCGGTATGTGGGAAATGTTGCCAATGGCATCTGAGTATCAAAGATCAGTTGGTCGGAAACCAAATCTGAACTCAGAACCAATCTGGTGTTGACAAATGCAAACCTGGACTCAACTCCTGTAATCAGGAACGGAATCTCCTCCGGAGCATCCAGTGCCTCGTCTTCAGCAACACTGATTTGAGGTTCAACGCTTTGCACCCAATCTTCGCAGGCTGTAAAAAGCAGGGCGAACAGGGTTACGAGTATAACTAAGCTTAATTTTCTCATTATTTAGAATCTCCTTTAGATTAAAATCCAACTGATACAGTGAAGTATACCTGGCGTGACGGCGGCATTGTTAAGAAATCCTGTCCACGGCTAAGGCTTCGCGCACCTGCGAAATTAACTTCCGGATCGATTCCACTATATTTGGTTGTAGTCCAGAGATTTCGGCCACCGATCGTAAAGTTGAGGTCATTGATATATGCATCAGCCCCAAAACGGTTAATGACATCTCTAAAGTTATAACTGAGACTTAGCTCTCTAAGCTTCAACCAATCTGCCCGCTCAATAAACCCGCTATCAAAGCTTGGGCTTAATTTGGCAAATTCGTTTGCTGCATCGGTATACTCTTCAGTTCCCGGTGTAAGTGCTTGGATGTCACCTGTACCAATTCCGGCACCACCAATCTTAGTCAGAAGCTCTTCATAGCGCTCGTAGTTTCTGAACTGAATTGCAAACTGTGCGGTGTTGTTATACACATATACATCATATGCATAATCAAACTGAGCATATAGATTCAGGTTTCTGAACATAGTTGCATTTAGCGTAAATGAACCACTATGAACGGGAATTGGGTTACCATGAGCTGATCTTTCGGATTCAACGTCCACACCTGCGTAAGCACCATTTTCGTCAAAAAGCGCACCGTTTACCCTGGGCACAAAGAATTCAGATCTTCTCAATCCTTCATCAATGACATTAAGGCTAAACCCATCGAAAATCGGCTGAGCACCTCCCAGGTCTGTTACTTCAGTATTCTGATAACTGTAGGTGGTTGAAAGTTCAATTCTTGTGTTGTCGGTTTCATAGGCTGTAAGATTTAGTGCAGCTTCGAAACCATTTCCTTTGATTCCACCTACGTTAAACGGGATCAGGTTTGTAATACCAGTTGATGGTGGTTCCCGGAACGAAATGATTGAGTCATTAGCACGCTGAATGTAGTATGTAAGGTCAGCAGTGAATCTTTCAAACAGCTCCGTTTCCAGACCGAACTCAAGTTCACGAATTCTTTCCGGAAGAATACCAGGTGTACCTACAAAGTTGAGGTTACCACCGGTTCCGTAGCCTGAGTTTACAGCAGACCATAATCTGGCTGACCCATCATTAAATCCAGGCAGCTGCCCACTTGCTCCGTATGCAACCCTTAACTTAAGGAAGTTTGCAAAGTCTGGCAGATTTGTAACATTGTCAATCCTAACGGCCGCACTGGCTTTTGGATAGAAAATGTTAGGAACATCACCACGGAAAGCTGCTGCAAAATCCTGACGGCCACCAAAGGAGAGCATGTATGTGTCATCATAGTTCAATGACTGCTCAATGAAAATTCCCGCTTCCCGGGTATTCTGGAAGCCTTCATCACCAGAAATAAAATCAGCACCACTTCCAATATTCGTTACAACCTGAGAACCAAGAGTTCGCTTTGTAAAGTTTTGATTTCTCAAAACTCTGTCAAAAAGCTGAGCTCCTGCCACTGTGGAGGCTCTCAGTCCGTCAATAATTTCATAATTATATCTGGCGCTGAAATCGTAAGTGTATTGCTGATTGATACGATTCACTACTGTTCTTTCACCGGCAGTACCTGGTCCGGTAACAAAAAATCCTGGTGGTATGAATTCATCTCTTCTGAGATCTGATCCATCATAACCAATAGATGCGGTAATCTCGAGGTCTTCAATCGGCCTGTATTGCACTCTTGCGGATCCGATGAATCTTGTTGTCCTTGAGACGTCTTCAATAGCATCAATTGATTCTCTTGCTGTGAAGCTATATGTGTTTGCTCCCAATACTCCATCAACAGGACCTGCAAGAATCGTATTTCCAAGATAACCTCTTACGTTATTATCGTTGTCTGGCAATGCGATCTCGTTCCAGGAATAGCCTGCACTTACATTGATTGTCAGATCCTCCCGTGGAAAAGCATCAAAGTTAGCGCGAAAGTTTTGGCGATCCATATAGTTACGATTCATGATTCCCTCTTCCAGTCTTTGATCAGCAGAAGTATTGAATCTGATAAACTCAGTACCACCAGAAACAGTCACTGATCTGTGATCAAGACGTCCTGATCTGAAGATTTCCTGAATAGCATCTGTTGAACCAAACTGATCCAATTGGCTTTCTCTATCAAAGTCACTTGAACCTTGAGTTGTTCTTACACGCACACTGATAGTTCCTGCACCCGGCTCACCTTGACCTCTTTTAGTTGTAATCAAGACAACACCGTTGGAACCACTTGTTCCGTATAGAGCGGCGGCTGCGGGGCCTTTCAGGAAATCAATGCTTTCAACTTCATCCATGTTGATATCGGCAAGTGTGCCTGTACCCTGGCCTCCACGACCTACACCGGAAAGTTGAGAATTGTCAATTCTAACACCGTCTACATAGATCACTGGTTGACCGGAGCCTCCGATACCACCACCTGACCTAACATTAAACCGAATTCCTGAACCAACAGTACCACCAGCAGGCTGCACGTTTACACCTGCAACACGACCGCCCACAAGTTGTGAGAGATCCTGGTAAGATGATCTGTCCGTAAATTGCCCGGCATCGACTCGGGCTACTGCGACTTCTGACACGGCTCTTGATGTTCTCGACGCAATCCCGGTAACAACCAGTTCATCCAGACCAGCCTGATCCAAGCGCATATCGACATCAAACCTGTTTTCACCTGTTCCAATTTCTATCTGTTCTGTTATTGTTCTGTAACCAATAAAAGAGAAACGCACGGTATATATACCTGTCGGAATATCCGAAATCGAGTATATACCGTCGATATTTGTTGGTGCGCCTCTTTCAAGTTCGGTAACCAACACAGTTGCTCCTACGAGTGTTTCTCCCGTGGTTCTGTCTGTAATCACTCCCGTTAAGGTACCTGTTTGCGCGAAAGCTACAGACCCTAGCAGGAAACTGATTAATAAAGCTAATAGTACTTTCTTTATCATATGTGACCTTTTTTGATGTTTTGGTTTTGAAATGGGCTCAATTCAATAAAACTGAATTAGAAATATTCACAACTAATGCAGAATAATTTATTTACATTTATTTATGAATAGCCTGTTCATTTGCTTAAGCACCAATATCTATAAACTAACTTAACAATTTTTTAATATCAAAATTAACTTATTTTTTGTTTATAAATATTTGATAATATTTAATTTAAAAGATCAGCTTAGGGTATAATAATGGAGCCTTACCTATTAATTTATAGAGTGATATATTGTAAAATTGTACCCACTTGCGTATTTATTATAAGCCATATGAAGGGTTCGTTTCTCTCTCACAGAAGCCTTAGGTAGGGCTTCCTCAAAAAGTCACACCGGATCGGGCTGCGAAAGCAGAAAGGTTCAGCACAAACAGGGTAGCTGCAATCCAGGTTTGTGATGTATCCTGAAGTTTAGCTTTGATTTGATTC
>JAFIFA010000220.1 GCA_020832225.1 Balneolaceae bacterium | reverse complement strand
AACAATCTGTCTATATCTCAATATGTCCAAAGAACTACCCGCAAAACCACTTCGTTTTTGCGACAGATTTTCAAGGTAACCAATCCAACAACCAAATGCCAAACCAAAAACCCAAAAATCAGAAAATATTTTAAAAGAACTTTTGAAAACGCCCTGGTTACAGAGCAAAACACCCGACGAATCGGGTGCTTTAAAATCTTCAAGAGAAAACAAAGATAAGCTTCTCAGAAGGCTAATGTCAATAACGAAATGAGAAAATTTACTTTTTCTCCTCTTCCCCTTCTGAGGTTTCATCAGTAGCCTTTTCAGACTTAACTTCTTCCTCTTTAGGCTCTTCTTTTGCCTTCTTCTCTTCTTTAACTTCCTTTACTTCCGCTTCCGCATCTGCCTTCACCTCTTCCTCCTTCTTAGCAGGAGCTTCTTTTGCTTCAGTTTCCTTAGCATCAGCTTCTGCAACAGGCTTGTTGGATCGACCAGCACGTCGTGTACGTTTCTTCTTAGCCTCTTTCTTCTCAGGCTTCTCGTCGTTAAAGTCTACCAGCTCGATCATTGCCATATCTGCAGCATCACCAAGACGGTGACCTAGCTTAAGCACACGAGTGTATCCACCTGGACGATCTCCAACTTCCGGAGCCACAATTTCAAATAACTCAGTTACTGCCACTTTATCCTGTAGTGCAGCAAATACCTGACGTCGATTATGTGTAGTGTCGTTCTTAGCCTTTGTGATCACAGGTTCCACATAACGCCTCAGCTCTTTCGCTTTAGGAAGCGTAGTCTTAATTCTGTGCTCTTTAATCAGCGCAGATGCCAACGCCTTCAGCGTGGCTTTTCTATGCGGCGTTGATCGTCCTAATTTTCTACCTTTTACCTTATGACGCATGATCTATATCCTTTTATTTATCCAGATATTTGGAAACATCCATTCCAAACTCAAGATTCTTTTCTTCGATAACTTCTACAAGTTCAGTAAGAGACTTCTTACCGAAATTTCTGAACTTCAGCAGATCCTGCTCTTCTCTCGACACAAGTTCTGCAATTGTATTGATGTTTGCAGACTTAAGGCAGTTGTATGCACGCACACTGAGGTTCAAATCTTCGATGCTTGTCTTCAGAAGGCTTGCTACTCGCTGCTTCTCTGCATCCACTTCCTCTTCCTCCTGAGTAAATGGCTCTTCAATCTTCTCTGTGATGAATTTCTCAATATGCTCCTTAAGAATCTTACCTGAAATAGTAAGTGCCTCTTTAGCATTCAGAGATCCATCAGTAGTCACATTGAGGATCAGTTTCTCATAGTCAGTACGCTGACCAACTCGTACATTTTCAACTTCAAACTGTACAGATTTGATAGGCGTGAAGATCGCATCGATCGCCATCAGATTGATATCTTCATCAAAATCTGAAGCCATCTCTTCTGCAGGCACATAACCACGGCCACGTCCAACCCGGAGCTCAATCTCCAGTTCAACATCGTCAGAGAGTGTTGCAACCACGTGATCGGGATTCAGGACATCAAAGTCGTTTGTAGCGTCATCGATATCCTTCCCTGTGAAGTTACCCGGGCCTTTTTTGGTTAGGGTAATTACACCACCGCTCTGCTCTACCTGCTTGAAGCGGATCTCCTTGAGGTTGAGTATAATTTCATATACATCCTCTTTGACCCCATCGATGCTGGAATATTCGTGGCTCACACCATTAACCTTCACGGCTGTAATAGCCAGTCCCGGAAGCGATGATAAAAGTACTCTGCGGAATGAGTTACCAATAGTAACCCCAAAGCCTCTTTCAAGAGGCTGCAGAATAAATGTGCCGAAATTTTCCTGCCCTTCTGCCACCTCCAGAATCTCAGGCATCTGTAAACTGTAGCTGTTCATAGCTGGACCTTTAATAAAAAACGTTTAAAATAATTATTTAGAATAGAGCTCAATAATCAACTGTACGTTGATATTCTCAGGAATTTCTTCCATCAGAGGCACATTCAGAAATTTACCGGTTTTAGTCTTCTTGTCGGTCTCGAGCCATTTATACCGGCTGGTGGAGTAGCTCTCCAGAGTTTCATTAACCAACTCGAGTTCTCTTGATTTCGGCCGAACGCTGATTACATCACCCGGCTTCACCTGGTATGACGGGATGTTCAATACCTGCCCGTTAACCACGATGTGCTTATGAGAAACCAACTGACGTGCTTGTCTTCTGGTTCTGGCAAAACCCAGACGGAAAACAACGTTGTCGAGACGTGATTCAAGCAATTGAAGTAGAAGTTCGCCTGTTACACCTTCCTGGCGCGTCGCTTTCTCATAGAGATTGCGGAACTGCTTTTCGAGCATGCCGTATGTGTATTTGGCTTTCTGCTTTTCATCAAGCTGGATAGCATACTCAGACTTTCTGGTAAATCGGCTTCGTCCGTGCTGCCCCGGGCCGTATGGTTTTCTTTCCAGTGCACTGCTGGCACCAAAAATGGGCTCTTTGAACCGTCGTGCTACTTTCTGTTTTGGACCTCTGTATCGTGCCATTAACTTATGCTTTTAAAAATTATACTCTTCTTCGTTTAGGAGGACGGCATCCGTTATGCGGAATCGGGGTTCTGTCCTTGATGCTTACAACTTCGAGACCGCTTGTAGCCAAAGCTCTAACTGCAGCTTCTCTACCTGAGCCGGGCCCTTTTACAAAAACTTCAACTTTACGGAGTCCCATTTCATGGGCTGCCTTAGCAGCAGTTTCCGCACTTAATTGAGCAGCATAGGGTGTATTCTTTCGTGAACCTCTGAATCCTTCCTTACCGGAAGATGACCATGAAAGGACATTACCATTTGCATCGGTAACACTCACAAGCACATTGTTAAATGTGGCTTTGATGAAAGCCATTCCATTCGGATTGGCAATCTGCTTTTTCTTTTTCTTACGGCCTGCCTTATCAGCAGCTCCTCTTCTTTGTTTTTTTGCCATGGATCTAACCGTTATTTATTTAGGTGCTTTCTTTTTACCGGCAACAGTACGTCTCTTGCCTTTTCGCGTTCTGGCATTGGTCTGGGTACGCTGGCCACGAACCGGCAGTCCTTTTCTGTGACGTACGCCTCGATAACTGCCCGTCTCAATCAGACGACGAATATTGGCATTTACTTCTGTTCGAAGCGCACCTTCTACCTTAAGTTCGTTATCGATAACCTCTCTGAGCTTTGCAACCTGCTCTTCAGACCAGTCGCCAACTTTGATATCATGATCGATGCCTGCATCGTCCAGAATTTTAGTTGACGTGGTTTTACCTATACCGAAAATATAGGTAAGGCCGATAATGCCTCGTTTCTGCTTTGGTAAATCAACACCTGCGATTCTTGCCATAAAACAAATATAATTTTTAACCCTGACGCTGCTTGTGTCGCGGATTCTTCTTATTAATTACATAGACACGTCCTTTGCGACGTACTATCTTGTCGTCTGAACTTCTTTTTTTCACTGAAGATTTGGTCTTCATAGTTCTGTCCTTTTTTACTTGTAACGATATGTGATTCTTCCCTTCGTCAGATCGTATGGGGACATTTCAACCTGTACTCTGTCTCCCGGTAAAATTTTGATGTAATACATCCGCATTTTACCTGATACATGAGCCAGTATCTCATGGCCATTATCCAACTCTACACGAAACTGTGCGTTGGGCAATGCTTCTAAAATCTTTCCGTCCTGTTTAATCGGCTCTTGTTTAGCCATGTCGGATTAATGAGTTTCTAGAATTTCATTTTTTGTGATCTCAGCAATATAATCAAAAGTACTGAGAATTTCAGCCTCGCCTTCACGAACAACAATATCATGCTCAAAATGTGCCGCTCGGGCTCCGTCAGCTGTTACAATCGTCCATCCGTCACTCAAGGTTTTAACCTTCCAGGTTCCAAGGGTGATCATCGGCTCGATGGCAAGTGTCATACCTGTTCGAAGCCGTTCTCCCCTTCCAGCCTTCCCATAATTGGGGACTGATGGATCTTCATGCATATTTTTTCCGATTCCGTGCCCTACCAGATCCCGAACAACTCCCAAACCCTGCTTTTCACAGTGGGCCTGAACAGCATGGCCTATATCACCAATCTTATTGGCATGCACAGCCTGTTCGATTCCTTTGTAGAGTGATTCAAGCGTTGCCTTGAGAAGTTTACGGCTTTCATCATCACATTCACCTACCATAAATGTGTAGGCGTGATCACCGAAATAACCTTCTTTCTCTACTCCGCAATCCACGGAAACTATATCGCCCTCTTCCAGCTTTCTGCTGCCCGGTATTCCATGAACTACTTCTTCATTCACAGAGATACAGAGCGTGGCCGGAAACGGGTTTTTGCCGCCACCATACCCTTTAAAGGCGGGTCGGGCATTATTCTTTTTAATAAAATCTTCAGCAATCTGATCGAGCTTTCCTGTTTCGACACCCGGCTCAATCACCCTGGCCACTTCGGCCAGTGTTCTTGAGACAAGCCGCGCAGCATCACGCATTTTGTCGATTTCAGTTTCACTCTTCAGAAATATCATCAGGATCTTCTTCTTCCTTTGATCTTGCCCGACTTCATAAATCCATCGTAATGTCTCATCATCAGGTGGCTCTCAATTTGCTGTAGTGTATCGAGGGCAACACCCACAATAATCAACAAACTTGTACCTCCGTAGAAGAGTGCGAATCCGGGTGTTACACCCATTCTCGCTACAATAGCCGGCAGAATAGCCACAAAAGAGAGGAAAATTGATCCCGGGAGTGTAATTCTGGTCAGTATGTTGTCAATAAATTCGACGGTTTGCTTACCGGGTCTAACACCCGGAATAAATCCACCCTGTCGTTTCATTGTATCCGCCATCTCCTTCGGATTAACAGCAATCGCTGTGTAGAAGAAGGTGAAGAACATACAGACAAAGAAAAATACAATGGAATATGTGACGCCTGTAAAGTCTGCCGACCAGGCAGTCATCCACTGAACCGTTTCGTTATCCGGGAAGAACGTACCCACCGTACTTGGAATAAACATAATTGACTGCGCAAAGATAATCGGCATCACACCAGCAGCATTCACCCGAAGTGGCAGATACTGGGTCGTACCCCCGTAAACTTTTCTCCCAACTACTCTTTTCGCATACTGAACCGGGATCTTTCTTGTTCCCTGAGTCAGAAGCACACATGAGGCGATTACAAGTATCAGTCCTGCTATTTCAACGATAAAGATGATCGCATTTCCGGTAGTACTCCACTCGTTCATCAGATTCGTTGGCAGAACCGCTATAATACCGATCATAATCAGAATCGAGATACCGTTACCGATTCCGCGATCCGTAATACGCTCACCCAGCCACATCACAAAGGTTGTACCCGCTGTAAGTACAATAATGGAAGTAAGTATAAAGGCTGTATTACTAACTACAATCGCATTTGGAGATGTTGCAATCAGGTTGATACCAAATCCAATTGCCTGTACGGCAGTAATACCGACGGTACCGTAACGGGTAAGGCGGTTGATTTTCCGTCTCCCCTCTTCCCCTTCACGCTGGAGTTTTTGGAAGTAAGGTACTGCTGCACCCATCAGCTGAATGATAATGGCAGCTGTAATGTAGGGCATAATTCCCAGGGCAAATACACCAGCCCGCGAGAAAGCTCCACCCACAAACAGGTCAAACAGTCCAAGCAAGCTGGAAGCATCGCCGGCCTGGGTTGTGAGCATGTTAGCATCCACACCCGGCATCGTTACGTAACTACCAATTCGATAGACCATCAGAATACCGACTACATAAAGTATCCGGTTCCGGAGATCCTCGATTTTGAATATGTTTCTAAAGTTTTCTATTAAACTCATTCGGTTCGATCAACTGATGGTCTGAATTTCTGTTAAGCGATTATGGTAACCGAGCCGCCAGCTTTTTCAATTTTTTCTTTGGCGGAGTTACTGCATGCGTGAACTTCGATCTCAACTTTTTTGTCGATCTCGCCGTTACCCAGCAGTTTTACAAGTGCTTTATCGTCTACCAGTCCCTCTTCTACCAGGTTAGCAAAAGTGATTTTATCACTCAGGCGACCAGCTTCGATGAACTCGGATAGTTTCTGCACATTCAGAGCCTGATATTCCGTACGGAATCGGTTTTTGAAACCGAACTTAGGAATACGTCTCTGTAGTGGCATCTGACCACCTTCGAACCACGCTTTTACTTTACTCCCGCTTCTGGACTTCTGTCCGTTGTGTCCACGACCGGACTGCTCGCCAGTGCCGGAACCCTGACCGCGGCCAACCCGCTTGCGGTTTTTTCTGTTTTCAGCCGGAGCTTTCAGATTATGTAATTTCATTATGATGACTCTGTTTAAAAGGTTTATCCTTCAAATACTTTCTTCACACTGACACCTCTTCGCTGAGCTACCTCAACCGGGTCAGTAAGCTGGCGGAGTGCTTCAAAAGCTGCCTTCACCATGTTGTGCGGATTTGAAGATCCCTGAGACTTTGAAAGAATATTCTTAACGCCGGTAACGTCGAGGAGTGATTTTACTGCACCACCAGCAATTACACCGGTACCATCAGATGCCGGACGAAGTAGAACTTTTCCTGCACCTGCTTTCCCTACTATCGGGTGATGAATACTTCCGGTTCTGGTAAGAGGAATCTTAATCAGGTTTTTCTTGGCGTTATCAAAGCCTTTCTGAATCGCATCAGACACTTCATTGGCTTTTCCTAGGCCGTGGCCTACTACACCTTCACCGTTTCCTACTACAACGATTGCGTTAAAGCTGAAACGTCGACCGCCTTTAACCACTTTGGAAACACGGTTAATGTGAACCAGTTTCTCTTCGAGGTTAAGGTTAGCTGCCGGTATATTGTGTTTTCTACGTACTTTAGGCATAATATAAATCTGTTTTAAAAGTCCAGTCCACCTTCGCGGGCACCATCCGCAGCGGCTTTTACAATTCCGTGATATTTGTATCCGCTTCTGTCGAATACAACTTTGTTGATTCCCTGTTCAGAAGCAGCTTTCGCGAGTGTTTCACCCACTACTTTTGCAGACTCAAGCTTCTCTTTGCCATCGATTTGATCCTGCAGATCTTTCGATTTGGTTGAAACCGAGAGAAGAGTCACGTTTTCACGATCGTTGATCAGCTGAAGGTAAACGTGCTTGCTGCTCTTAAAAATACTCAGCCTTGGACGTTCACCCGTTCCGCGAATCGTTGAACGGATTCTTCTGCGGATCTTATTTCTGCGTTCTGTTTTCTTTTTATTTTTTTTCATTGCCTTAGAGTCTCAGTAATTATTTAGCAGCAGATTTACCGGCTTTTCTTCGAATCTGTTCATCGAGATAACGAATTCCTTTTCCTTTGTAAGGCTCAGGTTTTCTCATCGAACGGATTTTTGCCGCAACCTGTCCTACAAGCTCCTTATCTATACCTGTAATGATAAGGATTGGGTTTTTACGGGTTTTCGTATCGACTTCAATCTCAATTCCTTCCGGTGGCACAAAGTAGATCGGGTGAGAGTAACCCAGGTTGAGTTCAAGAACTCCGCCTGAGAAAGATGCTCTGTAACCCACTCCGATAATCTCAAGCTGTTTTTTGTATCCATCGGTTACGCCTTCGACCATATTATTAATTAATGATCGATAGAGTCCGTGAAGAGACTTCTGCTGTTTAGTTTCACTGGTACGGGTCACCACGATCTCATTATCGGTTGTTTCAACCTTAATGTCCGGGTGAACCCTGAGTGTGTTGGAGCCTTTGTTTCCTTTGATGGTCACAACATTGTCAGCACCGATGCTGAATTCAACGCCGTCTGTTAAAGGAATTGGCTGTTTACCTATTCTGGACATAGTCTTAAAATCTTTTGATTAGTAAACAGAGCAGAGAACCTCTCCACCCACATTCAGTTTACGTGCTTCTTTGTCTGTCATAACTCCTCTTGATGTGGAGACAATGACGATACCGAGACCGTTGTAAGATTTCGGCAGACTTTCCGTATTGCTGTACTTACGCAGGCCCGGCTTGGAGATACGCTTCATCTCTTTGATTACTGGCTGGCCGTAAGCGTCATACTTAAGGAAGAGACGCAGCACGCCTTGTTTTCCATCCTGGATATCAATGTATTTGTTGATATATCCCTTGTCGACCAGGATTTTGGTCATTGCACGCTTAATTTTCGATGCAGGGATATCAACCCGGCGGTGGCCGGCTCGCTGTGCATTACGGATGCGTGTTAAAAAATCTGAAATTGTGTCGCTATGCATAATTCTATATCTCCAGTGTTACCAACTTGCTTTTCGGATGCCCGGAATCTTACCGTTCAGAGCCAACTCGCGGAATTTAATTCGTGATACTCCATATTTGCCTACGTAGCCACGCGAGCGGCCTGTAAGAGAACATCTGTTTCTTACTCTTGTAGGGCTGGCATCACGAGGAAGTTTTTGCAGTCCTTCGTAATCACCGGCTTCTTTAAGCTCTCGCCTTTTTTCGGCGTACTTGTCGACCGTTGCCTTTCTTTTTTCGTTTCGTGCTATCCAGGATTTCTTAGCCATTGTTGAATGTTTTCTTTAGCAATTATTATTTCTTGAATGGCATACCGAAGTGCTTGAGAAGTGAATACGCCTCAGCGTCACTCTCTGCACTGGTTACGAATACAATATCCATCCCATGCACGTGGTTGGTCTTATCCACGTCAATTTCAGGGAAGATGGTATGCTCTTTAATACCCATCGTGTAATTCCCTCTTCCGTCGAAGCTTTTGTTAGGAACGCCCTGGAAGTCTCTGGTTCTTGGCAAAGCAAGGTTGATCAGTCTGTCGAGGAATTCAAACATAATTTTGCCCCGCAGTGTAACTTTGCAGCCAATAGGCATGCCTTCACGAAGCTTGAAGTTCGAGATCGACTTCTTTGCTTTAGTTTTTACGGGTTTTTGACCGGTAATTGCACCGATGTTATCAACAACCGTATCCAGCTGCTTTGAATCATTAATGGCATTTCCAACTCCTACATTGATTACAATTTTTTGGAGTTTGGGCACACCCATGATGTTCTCATATTCAAACTCTTCTCTGAGTTTGGATACGATCTCTTCCTTGTATTGAGTATATAATCTTGCTTCAGCCATTCTATCAGTTATTTATCGATGATTTCGCCGCTGGTCTTGGCATAACGCACCCATCGGCCACCACCTTCTTCTTCAATTCGCTTTCTTCCGATTCTGGTAGGTTCGTCCGTTGTGGGATCGATCACCATCAGGTTGGAGATGTGCACGGCGCCCTCTTTCTTCAGACGGCCTCCCTGCGGGTTCTCCTGAGACGGTTTCTCGTGGTGAGTCCTCATATTGATACCTTCAACCAGGACTCTCTCCCGCTTCGGGTATACAAAAAGAACACGACCTCTTTTACCTTTGTCGTTTCCGGCAATCACTTCTACCTGATCGCCTTTCTTTACTTTTAATTTTTTCTGAGTGTTATACTTACGGGGCATAACAAATATGATTTAAAGTACTTCAGGAGCAAGTGAAACAATACGCATAAAGCTCTTTTCTCTGAGCTCTCTGGCAACCGGGCCAAAGATACGTGTTCCAACAGGTTCTTTTTCCTTGTTAATGATTACGGCCGCGTTTTCATCAAAACGGATATAACTACCGTCACGGCGGCGAATTTCTTTCTTTGTGCGAACCACTACTGCGGTTACCACTTCACCCTTCTTCACATTACCTCCGGGGATAGCGGCTTTTACGGAACAGGAGATCAAATCTCCGATTCGTGCATACCGTTTTTTGGAGTCGCCCAGCACCTTGATGCACATCACTTTCTTCGCACCGCTGTTGTCAGCTACATTAAGTACAGACTGCGTTTGAATCATGAGCTTTACCTACAGATTGAATGTTATTTTGCTCTTTCTACGACTTCTACCAAACGCCATGACTTTCTCTTTGAAAGTGGCCGGGTAGACATGATCAGGACGGTATCACCGATGTTGGCGTCATTCTCTTCATCATGAGCCATGTACTTGGTTGTCTTGGTGATAAATTTTCCATAGATCGGGTGTTTAATCTGGCGATCAACAGCAACAGTAATGCTCTTGTCCATACGATCGCTAACAACACGTCCGGTTCTAGTTCTTCTTTGAGATCTTTGTGCTTCTGCCATAGTATTATTCAGCACCTAATTTTTCATTAATAATCATTTTCAAGCGGGCGATTTCCCGTTTCGTGTTTTTAATTCTCGCCGGGTTCTCGATTTGTCCCGCAACAGACTTATTGAAACGATAGTTGGTCAGTGCTTCGATTTCATCGTTCAGTCTGGCTTCCAATTCTGTCAGTGTCAGATCGCGTAATTCGTGTGCTTTCATATTTACCTCAATTAATGGTATCAGGCACCGTCGTAGTCGCGGCGCTTCACAAATTTGGTTTTAATTGGCAGTTTATTGGAAGCACGTCTGAGAGCCTCTTTTGCCTGCTCTTCACTTACACCGGCAATTTCAAAAAGAATCCGGCCTGGTTTTACAACCGCGATGAAGTGATCGAGTGCACCTTTACCTTTACCCATTCTGGTTTCAGCCGGTTTTCTTGTAATCGGCCGGTCCGGAAAGATTCGGATAAACGTTTTACCATCACGCTGAAGGGTACGTGCAATCGTAACACGGCACGCCTCAATCTGCCTGGAGGTGATAAACTTGGGTTCGAGAGCTTTCAAACCGAAACTACCGAATGCCAGAGTATGACCACGCTGAGCATTTCCTTTCAGCTTGTCGCGGTGAACACGTCGTCTGTGAATACGTTTTGGTTCTAACATCGTTCTATCGTCGTTCTGTTAATTTCTGCTGCGTCTTCTGGTACGTCTTCCCTTTCGGTCGCCAGATTTTCCGCCACGTTTACGGTTTGATTCGTTCTCCTGCTTGGATTGAGCATTTGGAGTCAGATCCACATCACCAATCACTTCGCCTTTGAAGATCCAGACAGATACTCCGATGGATCCGTAGATTGTATTTGAGGTCGTGTTTGAGTAATCAATTTCCGCTCTCAGCGTGTGCAGGGGAACACGTCCCTCTTTATACTGCTCAGTACGTGCCATTTCAGCACCACCAAGACGTCCGGCACATTTGATCTTGATTCCTTTCGCGCCCATTCTCATTGCGGAGGAGATCGCCGTTTTCATTGCACGTCGGAATGAGACACGAGCCTCGAGCTGCTGGGCGATGTTTTGCGCAACCAGGCTGGCATCCAGTTCAGGTCGTTTAATTTCGCTTACGTTGATCTGAACTTCCTTGTTCGTAATCTTCTTCAGCTCTTCGCGGAGAAGTTCTATCTGCTCACCACCTTTACCGATAATCACACCGGGTCGGGAAGTATTCAGAGTGAGAAGGATTCTCTTTGGTGTTCTCTCGATTACCACATTGGATAGACCGCCGTTACGCAGTCGGGCAGCAAGATATTCTCGGAGCTTTGTGTCTTCCAGCACGATGGCCGGTTCATTCTCTTCGGAGTACCAGTTGGAGTCCCACCCGCGAATGATTCCTAATCTGAGTCCGGTTGGATTGGTTTTTTGTCCCAAACTTAACCTCTTTTATTCTTCTGTTACAGTTTCTTCTTCAAGCTTTGCAACCACAACAGTGATGTGGCAGCTACGCTTGTTGATACGATGGGCACGTCCCATCGGTGCCGGTTGAATTCGCTTCAGGGTTACGCCTTCGTCTACATAAATCTCTTTGATGTAGAGCAGATCGTTATCCAGGCGTTCTTCTTCAAACTTATCGCGAATATTGGCAGCAGCTGATTTAATCACTTTTGATACATCAACAGCTGTGGACTTCTTCATAAAGTCCAGTTTGGTAAGTGCACGGTCTACACGTTCACCACGTACATAGTTAGCCATCAGTCTCGTTTTACGAGGAGACTTCCGGAGATGCTTCTGTACTGCTTTTGCTTCAAATACTGGCGTTTCCATCTATCAATCTCTTTTAGTTATTTAGCCTTCTTTAGCGGATGGCCACGGAAAGTTCTGGTTGGGGCAAACTCACCCAGCTTATGCCCAATCATATTTTCGGTTACATAAACCGGAATAAACTGCTTGCCGTTATGTACTGCGATGGTAAGGCCGATGAAGTCGGGTGTAATCATGGAACTTCTGGACCATGTTTTAATCACTTTCTTCTTGCCGCTCTCATTCATTGCGTCAACTTTACGCTGCAGCTTGTAATGAACAAAAGGCCCTTTTTTTAGCGAACGTGGCATACTGTTTACGATTTTTTAGTTTTACGGCGTCTAACAATAAACTTAGACGATAACTTTTTACGATTTCTTGTCTTTTTACCTTTGGCTGACTGCCCCCATGGAGAACGCGGATGCCCTCCGGAAGCCTTCCCTTCACCACCACCCATCGGGTGATCTACCGGGTTCATCGCCACACCACGTACCTTCGGGCGGCGTCCCAGCCATCTGCTACGACCTGCTTTTCCTTTGGTTGTGTTAAAGTGATCCGGATTGCTTGTTGCACCAACAGTGGCGAAACAGTGAGCAGGAACCATTCTAACTTCACCAGAAGGAAGCTTAACCGTTGCTTTACGATCCGTTTTTGCAACAAGCTGTGCCACTGTACCGGCACTTCGGCAGAGCTGGCCGCCTTTACCCGGCTGCATCTCTACATTATGTACAAATGTACCGAGCGGCATGCTTTTAAGCGGAAGGGCATTTCCTATTTCAGGAGCTGCCTTCTCTGAACTAATAACGGTATCGCCAACCTGGAGTTTGTTTGGTGCGAGAATGTATCTCTTTTCACCATCCGCATAAGCAAGCAGGGCAATACGAGCAGTCCTGTTCGGATCATACTCTATTGTCTGAACTTTTGCGGGAATATCCAGTTTGTTTCGCTTAAAATCGATAACACGGTATTTGCGCTTATGACCACCACCTCTTCTGCGGCTAGTCATCCGTCCTCTATTGTTTCTGCCACCGCTTTTGCCAATACCTTTGGTAAGTGATTTCAGCGGTCTGTCTACAGAAATCTCATCAAATACAGGAGCGATGCGATGACGCTGCCCTGGTGTAACTGGTTTCATTTGTTTCGTTGGCATACCTAAACTCGTTTTTAAATTTCGCTAAAGAAGTCTATTTCGCCTTCCTTAAGCGTAATAATTGCTTTTTTCCATACCCGGCTTCTACCGCTTACAAAACCGCTCTTGGTAAATCTGCCTTTTGGCTTGGAAGGAACAACCATTGTGTTCACACGTGCTACCTTCACATCGGGATATCGCTTCTCGATGGCCTGACGAATTTGCGGTTTAGTTGCATTTCTATGGACCTCAAATGCGTACTGCTGATTCTCTTCCTGCAGTCGGGTCAGTTTTTCTGTAATCAGTGGCTGAATTAGTACACTCATGCTGCTTCCTCTTCAACTTTTGGTTCTATACTGTTCTGGAGCATCTCAATCGCACCTTCCTGGAGCAGAACCACATCTGAATTCATGATGTCGTATGTATTAGGCTTGTTGCCTTCAATTACATTTACACCCGGGATATTACGTGCAGAGAGGAGGACATTTTTATCAACCTCAGCCATAACGATCATTACTTTCTTACCGGTAAGATCAAGAGCGGCCAGCATATCTGATACCTGCTTTGTCTTTGGCTCATCGAATGAGAAGTTCTCAATAACTTTCAGTGACTCTTCAGACACTTTAAGGGAGAGTGCAGATTTTCTTGCAAGACGTTTTGCTTTCTTGGTGAGTTTAACTGTGTACTTTCTTGGCTTTGGACCAAAAACAGTACCACCACCTACGAGCAGTGGGGATCTCATCGATCCACGTCGTGCCATACCGGTGCCTTTCTGCTTGTAAGCTTTTCGGCCACCACCACGAACTTCACTTCTTTCTTTTGTTTTGGCAGTTCCCTGTCTTCTGTTAGCCAGAATACGGCGAACATCTTCATAAAGAACCGTTTCATTTGGTTCGATTCCGAAGATCGTATCACTCAACTCAGCCTTATTGCTGCTGCTCTTACCGTCAATTTTATAAACTGTCAGTTCCATCAGGCTTGTTCATATGATTGATTATAAATCTCTACGTACCCTTTGTTGGCACCAGGAACAGAACCTGTAACCATAATCAGGTTGGATTCAGGCAAAATCTTTGCAACTGAGAGATTCTTGATTTTTGTTCGTTGATTTCCGGATCGTCCGGCCATCTTCATCCCTTTAAATACACGGGATGGATCTGAGGCCTGACCAATAGAACCAGGAGCTCTGTCCCGGTTATGCTGTCCGTGCGTGGCATCACCCACACCTCTAAAGTTGTGACGCTTCATAACGCCTGTAAATCCGCGACCTTTGGAAATACCGGCAATATCAATATGGTCGCCCACATTAAATACATCTTCGATATTGAGCTCATCGCCCAATTCGAACCCTTCCGGGATAAAGTCACGAAACTCAGTTACAACTTTCTTCGTTGAGGATCCGGCTTTGTCAAAGTGGCCTTTCAATGCATTCGATACATTCTTCTCTTTCTTATCGAAAGCAGCCAGCTGGACAGCGTTATATCCGTCAGTTTCTTCTGTTTTGATTTGGGTAATTGTACAAGGCTGAACTTCGATAACAGTTACGGCGATACTTCTGCCAAGCTCATCGAAGATGCTTGTCATCCCCACTTTTTTTCCGATTAAACCGCTCATGGTACGTTTGGCCTTTCTTTACACTTTAATTTCTACATCCACACCGGAAGGAAGCTCAAGCTTCATCAATGCATCAACGGTCTGTGAACCTGTTGAGAGAATATCGATCAGACGTTTGTGCGATCGGTACTCAAACTGCTCACGCGACTTTTTGTTCACGTGTACAGAACGGTTCACAGTGATGATGTTCTTGTTTGTTGGTAATGGAATGGGTCCTGAAACCACAGCTCCGGTTGATTTTACAGTCTGAATGATTTTTTCAGCTGATTTATCAATCAGTTTGTGGTCGTAAGACTTAAGCTTAATTCTAATTTTCTGTTGTGTTGCCACTTGTTATAACCCTTTATTCTACAATTTTGGTTACCACTCCGGCACCTACGGTTCGGCCACCCTCACGGATCGCAAACCGAAGACCCTCTTCCATCGCTACCGGCTGGATCAGTGTTACCGTCAGTGCGACATTATCGCCCGGCAT
>JAFIFA010000219.1 GCA_020832225.1 Balneolaceae bacterium | reverse complement strand
CGATTTTCTCAGCATTCCGATTGCACCAACAACAACCAGGACAACCGGAAGGGTGAAAAGCACTGCCCAGACATCAAATGCAACGCCTCTGTTGAGCGCAACAATCGTGAGGATTCCTGCATTGAGAAGTCCCAGCAAAAGTCCGGCATAAACCGATATACGGCCACCTCTGAAGATCGCCTCCAGAAAATGGATCACGACCAACACAAAGCCAATCAGACCGAATATTCCCGCTACTATGAGTAGTGCACCCGATGCAGGCGAAAACAAGCCAACCACCCCTCCGAGTATCGCCAGAACGAGGGCAAGCGTTAGGCTGCCCAGGGCTGCTGTGTTTCTCAGCATGGCGTAGCGCGGACGATAATCTCTCTGCAAGAGCGCTCGCAGCATCACCTTGTAATACTTAAGCACCCGTGGCAACATTCTGTCGTTGAACAGAATCGAAAGCGGTTTAATTACATATCGGTATGACAAGAAGAAAAAGAGTATCGCCAGAACCGTAACCGCGAGCGTGGTAAAATTGGCCATACCAATTGCGATCGCGAGAAATATTCCCAATGCTGCAAAAATCCCTTTGATGTAGATCGAAACCGGCTTTTTCTCATCGGTATCGAGCCGAACCAGGTAGGCGGTCAACACTGGGTATAGAACCAAAGCTACAAATAGGGAACAGAGCAGTACGATGATCAGGGTAAGTGGTAAGTAGCCCATAAACTGACCAATAATACCGGGCCAAAAAGTCATCGGCAGGAAAGCTGCCAAAAGTGTGGATGTTGCTGCGATAAGTGCATATCCAACCTCATCGGTTGCAAGTTTGGCCGCTTCAAAGCGTCCGTAACCCATCTCCCGATATCTGTAAATATTCTCTACCACCACGATGGAGTTATCCACCAGAAGTCCAAGAGCAATAATAAGACTGAAAAGGATGATGAAGTTAGCGGAGTATCCCAACCCGAACAGGACTATAAACCCAACCAAAATTGAAAGCGGCACTGCCGTCCCCACCAACAGAGCGTTTCTCACTCCAAGGAAGAAGACAAGCACAAGAACCACGAAGAGCATCCCGCTTATGATACTGTTCTCCAGATCAGAAATCAGCTGCGTTACGTCTTCGCTCACATCACCTGTAATAACAACGCTGGTCCCCCCCGGAAGGGCAAAATCATCGATTATTGCCATTACCTCGTCAACCGTGTCGATTATATTGACACCCGGCCGTTTCTTTACGTTAAGGCTGATTACCTGGTTATCCTGAATCTCATCATCAGAGAGTTCAACTTTCTTGCCGTTCTCCTCGACCTTGTAGGCACGCAGCCTGGCGAAACTCTCCCGATCCTTAAAACCAAAAACCACTTCTGCCACATCACGCATATAGACCAGCCCTGGGCCAAGAGGTCCATCACCCATCGGCCTGGCTACCACCAGATCTTCAATCTCTGCGGGATCATCAAATTCACCGCTCACCCGAACGAGGTAGCTCATCATATCTACATCAACCGTACCTCCCGGTATGGTCAGGTTCTGCCCCTGAATGGCATTGACAAGCTGGCCCATGCTGATGCCGTATCCGTTGAGCGCAGCCAGGTCTACATTGACCTGAACTTCACGCTCCACCTTACCGATCATCTCCACTTCACGAATTCCTGAAGCGGTTTCGATCTGCTCCTCCAGTCGTTCCGCAACTTCCGTCAGTCTTGAGAGGGGGTAGTCAGCTGCCAGGTTAACCGTCATGATCGGAAAGTCGTCCAGATCGATCTCCACGATGAAGGGCTCTTCAGCATCGTCGGGAAGATCTGTGCGGGCAATATCAACCCGTTCACGAACACGTTGGCTCGCCTCCGTCAGTGATACATCCAGGTCAAACTCCACCACAACACTGCTGAAACTCTCAGTAGTTGTTGAGCGGATATCCTT
Source organism: Balneolaceae bacterium (assembly GCA_020832225.1). Classification (GTDB taxonomy): domain Bacteria; phylum Bacteroidota; class Rhodothermia; order Balneolales; family Balneolaceae; genus Rhodohalobacter. The sequence continues at coordinate 15,163 of JAFIFA010000219.1, read as the reverse complement.
AACACCATTAATCCCCTGCAGCTCTCGCTCAATAGGCTGAGTAATGAGAGACTCCATATCTGTGGGTGAAATACCCGGATAGATTGTGTTTACAATGAAAATCGGAATCTCAATAGCGGGGTTCGACTCTTTCGGAATCGAACTGTAGCTGTAGGCGCCGGCAATAACCAGGATAGCGGTTAGCACCACTATCACCGTCCGGTTCTTTAACGTAAGCTCGGTTAATTTCATGGAAGCAGGTTATCTAAAATTCTGTTCGGTACTCTATTCTGTTCTTCTCTTCACTAAAATGTGACAACCGGTATATCTCTTTGTCGTAGCCGATCGGCTCGGTCAATACTTGACTCGTTTGTCAGCACATTGAGCTCATCCCCAATACTCAGCGTTCTCATCCCGGCAACCACTACTTCATCACCCTCATTAACCCCGTCGAGAATCTGAATAAGCGGCCCTGCAGCAGTACCTGTCTGCACTTCAACCAATTCAGCAACTTTCCGACCATCTTCCTCCTTTGCTATGAAGACAAAGACACCGGTCTCATCCCTGATGATGGCTGTTCTCGGAATAATAATCACATCCTGGAGTGTACGCCGCTGTACCTGAAGGTCGACAACCATCTCGGGCTTCATAAGCTGATTCGGGTTGCTCACCTCAACCTCTACCGTGTAGGATCGGGTATCGGGGTCTACTACATTACCGGAATAGGCAATTGTGCTGGTTCGGGTATCCCCTCCGATCGATCTGAGATTGATACGAACTTCATTACCCTCACGGATCTCCCCGGAGTATCTCTCCGGAATTCCTGACAAAATGCGAACCCTGTCTGTGTTTACGAGCCTTACTACAGGCTGTCCCGGGCTGATCAGCTCACCGGTGCGAATCATTCTCTCTTCCACACGACCGGTGAAAGGAGCCTCAATTTTCGCATCCTCAAGCTGTTTTTGCGCCTGATCCAACTGTGCCCTGGCCTGATCCCGCTGTGCCCTGGCACTGTTAAAATCCTGTGTGCTGATGATTGAATCAGCATAGAGCCTCTCTAAACGGTTGAATGAATCCTCAGCCAGCTCGTAGGAGCTTTGCGCCTGGTTGAATTGCGACTGAATCAGCCGGTCATCAAGCTGCGCAATCACATCACCGCGGTTTACACTTCTGCCACGATCCACGATTGAGAGAATCCTCCCCGACTGCTCCGCAGAGATAGTGGCGTCATCAATGGCCTCAACGGTTCCCGTTAGCCGAATGTAGTCTTCAAACTCATCCGTGATGACGGTAACGGTCTCCACCGGAATCAGGCGAGCGGTATCATTATTCTCATTCTCATCTTCCCCGTTATCACAGGCGGCCAGTGTGAGGCCTAAAAGGATAGTTATCGATAGTATTGTGCCTTTCTTCAGCATCATAATTTTCAGGTCGTTATATCTGTTTTGTCTAATCTCTGATTACCGGATTGCCCAGTGCTCTTTCATATTCGCTCAGGGCTGTTAAATAGTCGTAAACCGCTGAGAGATAGTTGAGCCGGCTCTCATCCAGCAGGGATGATGCCTGTCGCTCTTCGAGTGATGTACCCGTACCCTCCTGCAGGCGTGTTCTGGCAAATTCATAGTTGAGTTCTGCACGCTCAATATTGCGCTCCTGACTCCGAATTCTTTTCAATGCCGTCTCCACGCTTCGTATTGCCTGCTCAATCTCCAGATAGATCGCATTTTCCTGAAATTCACGATCAATCTCTGCCTTCTTAATCTCAATCTGATTTTGCTGCATCTGCATACTGGTCTGAAAACCGTTGAAGATATTCCAGTTCAGAGATAGTCCCACGGCAACAGCCGGCTCCCAATACGATCTGTCAAAAAAGCCGCGATCACGCGCCTCAAATGAGAAATCCTCACCCTCAATCGGATTGACTTGCGTCCGGTTTGATGGCACCGATCCGATATAGGAAGCACTTGCAAAAGCGTTCAGCGTTGGCAGAAAACCGGCCCGGGTGATTTCACGCTCCACATTCAGTATATCAATTCTCCCTTCAGATAGTGCCAGGTCAGGACGCTGCTGCGAAGCAAGCTCCCATGCCAGCTCCGGATCCAGTGTTTCCGGAACATTCGCCCCATCAGCATCGAGCGAGCCAACCAGTTCAACCGTTGTTCGTGTCGGAATGCCCAGCTGAAGAGCCAGATTTTTCACGGCAAGTTCAGCCTGATTTTCCACTTCAATCAGGTTGGTTTCCAGGTTCACCAGTTCAACCTCCGCGCTGATGCGGTCATACTTCGACAGCACCCCAGCCTCGACAGATCGCCGCGTCTCTTCTACGGTTTTCTGCAGTCTATCCACGCTGGATTGAAGTACATCGAGCTGTTCTTTGGCTAAAAGTGCAGAGTAGAACGAATTCTTCACCTCATTCACTACCGACTGCCTCTCTGCCTCAAACTGATTTTCGCTTAGCTTTCTAAACTGCCTTGCACCCCGAATTGCCGCAAATGCCGCACCATTATAGATAGCCTGTGACACGGAGATGCCCGCGTTAAATTGATTTTCAACAGCAAATGGATTGGAACCGTCCTGCCCGGGTGGCGTCAAACCCGCCTCTTGGTATCCTTGTCGCTGGCGATCAAAAAACTCATCGAGCGGAATCGGATTTGTAGTATCATCTCCATCCGTACGGGCGCTTTCGTTAAAGGCAAGCCACTCTAAAGCCCCAAAGGTATCAAACAAGCCACCCGCATCAGAACCGGCAAAGGGGTTCGGTGTTCTCAGGTTTCTGGTATACTCACCGCTTGCATTAATCTGTGGATAGACTGTTCCCCATGCCTCACGAATCTGGGCGTTGGCGATATCAATATCGAGCAGTCCCTGACGCAGCATATAGTTGTTAACCAGTGCAATCTGAATGGCCTCATCCAGGGAGAGGCTTACTCTTTCTGGAATCTCTTCACGATCTCCCGCCTGCGCTTGCGCGGACAAGGCTTCAGTCCCCAGCAAAAAGAGTGGAATAAGTATCGCAGCAAAAACTTTCATAAAAAGAGTACTCATAATCTCTGACTGTCGAAATATTTTATAACACAAAAACCGAATATACGGCTTCAGGCTTCTATTGTTTCAATTCATTTTTTGACTGATAGTCAGGATGCATCATCCCTGTACCAATCAGATCAATAAAGTGCCCAAAAAGGCTCTCGGCGCTGAATTCAACTCCCTGCATTATCTTTTCGCGCTGGCGGCTCTTTTTGAGATAGGCCATGTTCATAATCCCTTTTGACGCCCCCCAAATGATCAACCCAAGCTCTCTGGGGTCTACATCCGATTTGATTGAACCATCATGCATTCCAATCTGAAGAGCCCTTACGATATAGTTCATCGCCTCCTGTGCATTCTCTTCACACCGTTCGGCAATAGCCCCTTCAACCATATTCTGACTATCAATCAGACTTTCGTAGTAGCTGAAAGCGGTGAAGTAGACAGGGTTATCCTTTATGAAGCCAATATAAGTTTTACCAAGCTTTTCGATCAGAACTATACCCGGCAGGTCCTGCGCCAGGATACGCCCCAACAGACGATTGAGCTTAGCTGAACCGCGCTGACATATCGCCAAAAAGAGAACTGTCTTCCCTTTGAAATGAAGATAGAGGGTACCCTTTCCCAGGCCTGCACGCTCTGCGATCTCATCCATGGTAGTGTTCTCAATCCCTTTTTCTGAGATCAAGACCTCTGCCACATCGATTATATGCTCCGTACGAGCTTCACGCTCACGCGCCTTGCGATTCTTCTTTTCCATGATTTTGACTAACGGTCATTTTTTGAACAACGGTCACAAAACTATCATTTTTAAATCTCCGTTCCTACTCAATTCAAAAAAATATTCAAAAACCACAGCCAGTTATTCCCACCGTTTAATACCGCTTCATTCTGCCTATATTGACGGGCTGAATCAGCAAAATGAAAAAAACGACTTCAAACCTTTTTACCGACCTCTCCCTTCTGCTCATCTCCGTAATATGGGCGCTTAATTTTACGGTGATTAAGGCGAGCCTGTCTGAAATTGACCCATACAGCTTCAACGCCATGCGGTTTATTCTTGCCTCCTCCTTTATCTGGCTTATTGTAGCCAGCAGAGGCGAGTGGTTTCGGGTACCGGTATCCGATTGGCTGCCGCTTCTTGTTCTCGGCCTTGGAGGGAATCTTCTCTACCAGTGGCTCTTTATCGTCGGGATTGATCTCACCTTTGCCGCCAATGCGGCCGTTATGCTTGGCACGATACCAATCTGGGTGGCTGTGGCATCCCACTTTCTGAAGATTGAGATGATGAACCGCCTGAAATCCATCGGGGTTATTTTCGCGTTCTTAGGTGTTGTGCTGATTATCTTTTCGGGAGGCGGCACGGCAGGATTTGGGTCAGACACTTTCCGCGGAGACATCGTGATCGTAATCGCCGCTGTCGTTTGGGCCATCTATACGATCTTTTCAAAATCGTACCTGACGCGATATTCACCGATTCAGTTTTCGGCTTTTATGACAAGCGTAGGGGCCTTGGCGCTTGGCCTCCTGGCGATACCATACGCTGCAGAAACCGATTGGGAGAGTGTATCTGTAGCCGCATTTGGGGGTGTATTTTACAGCGGCATCCTCGCCATTGGCCTTGCCTACCTGATCTGGAACAACGGCATTCAAACGGTTGGGGCCGTCAGGACAGCCACCTACCAAAACCTGGTTCCTGTTCTGGGCCTTCTTTTTGGTGTGATTATACTGGGTGAAAGTCTCTCCTTCGGGCAATATACCGGATCAGCAGTGGTAATTGCCGGAATTCTTATTACCCGACATGGTGGGCGAATTAAATCCTCTTCCCGCCACTAAGCAGATACAGAACGGCCATTCGCACCGCAAGCCCGTTGGTAACCTGATCCAAGATCACGGCCCGGTCGCTGTCTGCAACATCACTCTCCATTTCCACACCGCGGTTAATCGGGCCGGGGTGCATAACTTTGAAATCGGGGTACTTCTCCAGGTGCGACATCTTAATGCCAAACCGTTCGTGATACTCGCGCAAGCTCGGAAACAGATCTGCCGGTCCGTCTATACGCTCCATCTGAATACGAAGCGCCATGGCAATATCGCACCAAGCAAGTGTCTCCTCCAGATTATAGGAGACATTCACACCAAGTGATTCAACTGCAAATGGCATCAGCGATTTAGGACCACATACCACCACCTCTGCACCCACTTTTGTCAGCCCTACAATGTTAGACCGAACCACACGGCTGTGGGAGATATCACCTATAATGGCGATTTTCTTACCCTTCAGTTTGGGATCAATCTGTCGCATGGTGAACATATCGAGCAGTGCCTGTGTGGGGTGCTCATGAGCACCATCTCCGGCATTGATAATGGAAGCATCAACGCATCTGGTTAGAAACTGCGGAACGCCGGGACTTTGGTGCCGAGCCACAACCATGTCGATCTTCATAGAACTGATGTTCCGAATGGTATCTTTGAGCGATTCACCTTTTCGGGTACTGGAGGTACTTGCCGAAAAATTGACTACGTCTGCCCCCATTCTTTTCTGGGCCAACTCAAAAGAGAGCCTTGTTCGGGTACTGTTTTCGTAAAAGAGGTTGACAATCGTCTTATCCCGAAGCGTGGGGATTTTGGGGACAGGCCGGTCCAGAACCTCCCTGAAAGTTTTTGCCTGCTCCAATACATGCATAATATCATCGGCGCTGTAATCAGCGAGGCCAAGCAGATGTTTCTGCGAGAAAGAGTAGCTGTCCGGGTTACTCATCATCATCCTCCTTCAACATATTTACAACATAGACGGCATCCTCGCCATCAAGCTCCTTTACCTTCACCCGCACCTCTTCATTTTCATGGGTCGGAACCGTCATTCCTACATAATCAGCAGATACCGGTATCTCTCTGTGGCCACGATCTATCATACAACAAAACCGGATGGTTCTGGGCCGCCCGTAGGCCATCAGTGCCTCCATGGCAGAGCGTACGGTGCGACCGGTATAGAGCACATCGTCCACAAGAATGACGTCCCGATTGTAAAGATCGAAGGGTATTTCAGTCACTTTCACGTCGGGCATTTTAAGCTTGGTTCGGTAGTCGTCCCTGTAGAAGGTGACGTCCAGAATGCCAAAATCGGGCTCTGCACCCATCTCTTTCCGAATCACATCAAGTATACGCCTTCCCATATAGACACCGCGGGTTTGCATCCCGATAATGGCCGGATGAGAGGGGTCGTCATAGGGTTCAAGAAACTGGTGGGCAAACCTGATATAGGTTCGCTCTACCTCCTCTTGCGACATAATCCTGGCTTCTTCCAATCGGGTACCTCGGCTTAATTTTTGTGTGCAAAATTAGGGATTGTACCTCACCTTTCCAATGGCAAAGGGGTTAATTCAGGCCTGACTTACGGTGGTACTCTCTAAAATGAGCCTCAACTCGACTGCACCCTCTGCAGGAGTACATATAAAGAATGTAAGAAGGAATTTCCCGGGCATTCCGTCAGTTTGATCCTTAACTTACAAGTTTTCCAAAAACCCAGTATGTCGCCCGAACAGAACCGAAAACTCCTGCTCATCATTGCCATTGCCGTGATTGCGCTCAACCTGCGTCCGGCTATCTCGGGGGTTGGTCCGCTCATTGGTGAAATACGGGGAGATACAGGGCTCTCAAATACGGTTTTAGGGCTGCTCACTACGCTTCCTGTTCTGGCTTTCGGTATCTTTTCTGTGATGACCCCACTTTTCACCCGACGGCTGGGTACCGAGGGCACCATGACGCTGGCCCTCGTACTTCTACTGGCCGGTACGCTGATTCGTGTCATCCCCTCACTTATCCCGCTCTTTTTGGGCACCATCATCCTCGGAGTCGGGATTGCATTGGGCAATGTGCTTCTTCCCGGAATCGTAAAGAAGAGCTTTCCGAGGAAGTTTGGACTTGTTACCGGGATCTACTCGGCTGCTCTCGGGGTGGGCGCCGCTGTCGCTTCAGCCGTCAGTGTACCGCTATCGGAAGGCGTTGGCCTCGGTTGGCGATGGGCACTTGGCGCCTGGGCAATCGTCGCATTTTTGGCGCTTCTGATCTGGCTTCCCCAAATGAAGAGAAACATTCCCGTTACGGCAAGAAGGGGCCTCATTTCATCGCTCAATCAACTCGGACGATCCAAGCTTGCGTGGGGCGTCGCCATCTTTGTTGGGCTCCAATCACTCACCTTCTACACCGTGATAGCCTGGCTCCCTGAGATTCTGATCGACAGGGGGATGAGCGCCGATCGCGCCGGCTTTATGCTTGCAATCACTCAGGGAACAGGCGTAATCGGCACGCTAATCATTCCGGCCTGGGCAGCTCGCAGGAGAAGACAGCGGCTTCCAATCGGAATTCTTGTAACGCTTGAAATCATCAGCATCATCGGATTGATGAACCCAGACCTATTTTTGGTCGGGCTCTGGTCAGCGCTTCTTGGATTTTGCCTCGGAGGGAGTTTTGGACTGGCACTGCTCTTTATCGGCCTTCGAACACGAGACTCCGACTCTGCCAACGAACTTTCCGGAATGTCTCAATCCATTGGGTATACGCTTGCCGCAACGGGACCTGCTCTTTTTGGAGCCATCAACGACATTACCGGTGGGTGGACCTTTCCACTTTTTCTATTTATTGTTATCGCCCTGATGAAACTGGCCACCGGCTGGATTGCCGGAAGGGCTGAATATGTTTAATTCCAATCGAACCATGAATCGTGCCTTTTTCCTTGATCGTGACGGCGTCTTAAACGTAGACACCAACTTTGTTCACACTCCTGATGAGTGGCAATGGTGCGACGGCGCCGTTGAGGCATTGCAATGGATGACGGAGAACCGGTTTCCTATCATTGTGCTCACCAATCAGTCCGGAATCACCCGAGGCCATTACACTGTACAGGATGTGAAGAAGCTCCATCGTTGGGTTGATCAACAGCTCAAGGAGACAGGTATACACGTTGATGCCTGGCTGATGGCACCCCATCATCCCAAGTTTGACCCCGGGCACCAATTCCCGCCTGAAGATCGCAAACCCGGAACCGGCATGTTCCAAAAAGCGATTGAGGAGTTCGAAATAGATCCAAGGCAGTCGTACATGGCGGGTGACAAAGTCACTGATCTGATACCGGCTGTCAAGCTTGGTATTACCCCGTTCTTTATCCGTTCGAGGCATGAACCAAAACAAGACAAGGATTGGTTACGCAAGCACGAAATACCGGTCTGCAACCGGCTCTATGACGCCACACACCAACTCCTGGGTTAGATTGCCTTCGGCCACACTCTTGTGATTTTTCACTACAAAGCTACTCTGAAGATCCATTTTCATATCGGATTTACCTGATTCGCTGAGTGCCATACCTTTCTATTTTCATCAGAATACTTTTTCTGAATCCTACCATTCACTATTATAGTTCACATCTTTGGTCCGGAACAGCCAATCTCCGGTAATCAAGTCAATAAGAGAGATCATCACCATGCTTCAGATTCCCATTAGACCACAACCTTCAGAAACCACCTGCGGTCCAACCTGTCTTCACGCCATCTATGAATATTACAACAACGGGGTAACCCTTGATGACGTGATCACCGGAGTTGACGAACTGGCTGGTGGGGGAACGTTAGGCGTATATCTGGCCATTAACGCCCTGAAGCGAGGATATAGCAGCACCATTTTCTCCTACAACCTCAATGTATTTGACCCCACATGGTCTTCTCTCTCCCGTGAAGAGTTGATCGGGAAGCTTACCGAGCAGCTGGCCACAAATAAAAACCGCAAGATCAAAACCTCCACCAAGGCTTATATCCGCTATCTGGAGCTCGGAGGGACTGTTCGGTTTGATGAACTCAGATCGGGGCTGATTCGTCGCTATCTAAAAAAAGATCAGCCGCTAATTGCCGGGTTGAGCGCCACCTATCTCTATAAAAGTGCGCGTGAATATGGCCCGGACCTCGATTACGATGATGTGCGCGGAGAGCCCTCCGGGCATTTTGTGGTACTCCACGGGTACGAAAAAGAGACCAGGGAGATCTACATTGCCGATCCGCTCTCCAAAAACCCGCTTGCGGGCCGACAGTTCTACAGTCTACCATCCGATCGGGTATTGAATGCCATTTTACTCGGAATTGTATCCTACGATGCAAATCTGATTCTTATCCGCCCTAAAAAAGGAAAAGCATGAGACAGATCATTGTCGTAAACAATCCCAAGCGATGGAACCTTGACCTTCAGGGTGCAGAGATCGTTTCGGCGCGCGACTACCTGATGAAAGAGGAATTTGGGCAGTATAGTAAGGCTAACATCTGCAATCTATGCAAAAGCTACCGATACCAGTCGGTGGGTTATTACGTCTCCTTGCTCGCTCTTGCCCGCGGACATCGACCCTGGCCCGATGTGCTGGCCATTCAGGACCTGAAGTCTCAAACGATCATAAGGCTGATGTCAGATGAGCTGAATCAAACCATTCAGCAGAGTCTTAAGCCGATTCAGAGCTCCGAATTTACCCTCAGCATCTACTTTGGCCAAAATCTGGCAAAACGCCATAACAGATTAGCGAGACAGCTCTTTACGCACTTTCAGGCTCCGCTTCTTCGAGCTGAATTTACCAGAAAAGAGAATGATTGGACCCTGAAACAGATCAATCCGATAGCTCTTAACGAGGTACCTAAAGAGCACCATCCGTTTATCGAAGAGGCTGCAACTGCCTTTTTCAACAAACCGCGCCCTTCAGTCAGAAAAAAAGATTTCAGGTATGACATGGCTATCCTGACCAACCCGGAGGAGGAGCTTCCGCCATCTGATGAAAAGGCGATCGCGAAATTCATTAAGGCTGCAAATAGCGCCGGATTCTATACGGAGATGATTACCAGGGAGGATGCCACAAGGATCAATGAATTTGACGCCCTCTTTATTAGGGAAACAACCAGTGTAAACCACCACACCTACAGAATATCGCGTCGGGCGGAGGCAGAGGGAGTGGTTGTTATTGATGATCCCCGCTCCATTCTTCTTTGTACCAACAAGGTCTACCTGGCTGAACTTCTGAAGAAACATCGCCTGCCAGCGCCGGAGACCATCATTTTCAGCAATACCGTGGAGGAGCTCTCCCGGATCGAGGATCAGATCGGTTTTCCATGCATCATCAAAAAACCGGATAGCTCCTTCTCCCACGGAGTTGTAAAGGCTGACAACTCTGAACAGCTAAAAGAGCTCTCTTCTCGTATGTTTCAATCGTCCGACCTTCTGATTGCACAGAAGTTTATCCCCACTGAGTTTGACTGGAGAATTGGAATTCTGGACGGAAAAGTGCTTTTTGGGTGTCGATATTTTATGGCCAGAAAACACTGGCAGATCTATAAACACGGGGGCGACGGTTCATTAAGTGAAGGGATTGCAGAAACCATTCCTGTAACGGAGATACCTCCGCTCATTCATGAAACCGCACTTAAGGCGGCCGTCCTGATCGGCGATGGTCTCTACGGAGTTGACTTGAAGGAGCTTGATGGCAAACCATATGTTATTGAGATCAACGACAATCCCAATATTGATCAAGGCGTAGAGGACCGCGTTCTTAATGGCGAACTGTATGACCGCATCGTTGCATCATTCCGCGCCAGAATTGAGAAAAGAAAGGGCGGCGCTGATGGAAATTGAGATCAACCGGCAGAGACCGCTGCACCTTTTTGAAGGGTATGGAGTTGAACTGGAGTATATGGTTGTGGATTCCGATAGCCTAAATCCGCTACCTGTATCCGACCGGCTCCTTGCGGCCGAGGCCGGGCGAATCGTGAACGAACATCCGCGCGGTAACGGCATTGCCTGGAGCAACGAATTGGCTCTTCACATCATTGAGTTTAAGACCGACGGACCTGCTCGATCGCTTGAGGGGTGTGCCTCACCATTTCAGAAAGAGGTTCTTCTTGCCGAAGAGCATCTGAAAGAATTGAATGGCAGACTAATGCCGGGACCGATGCACCCCTGGATGGATCCCTTCACCGATATGAAGCTCTGGCCGCACGAGTATAACCCTATCTATGAGTCGTACAACCGCATCTTCGACTGTCGCGGACATGGCTGGGCAAATCTTCAGAGCACACACCTCAACTTGCCATTTTGTGGTGATGAGGAGTTTGAAAAACTGCACGCAGCCGTCAGAATTATTCTCCCGCTCATACCGGCTATGGCTGCAGGATCACCGATCGCCGACGGTATGAAAAAGGAGTGGTTCAATTTTCGAATGGAGGTCTATCGCACCAATTCATTAAAAATACCGTCTGTAACCGGTTCAATTATACCCGAACAGGTTTTCACCCGGGAGGAGTATGAAGAGTTGATCTTTGAACCGATGTACAGAGACATCGCCCCGTACGACCGCGACGGCATTCTGCAGGATGAGTGGCTCAACTCCCGTGGAGCAATCTCCCGCTGGGACAGGAACACCATCGAGGTTCGTGTGACCGATATTCAGGAGTGTCCTGCTGCAGATCTGGCCATCGCAGAGTGGATTTGTGGTCTTGCCAAATCGTTAATCCGGGAGGAGCATGCATCAATCGACGACCTCAAATCGTGGCATGAACTACCCCTTGCCGGGATCTTTATGGAAGCCGTTAAGGATGGAGAACTGGCCCAACCCGACAACCTCTCCTACAGCAAACTCTTTGGCTTTCCAAAGGAGCGATACGCGCTGAAAGAGCTCACGGCTCATACCGTTTCCATGCTGAATGAGAGTGGTGATATCTCAAAAGAGGCGACCGGGCATCTGGAACTGATTCTTGAGGAGGGCCCGCTTGCCCGACGAATTCTTCGATCGATGCCGGAGAGTTTTGACAGAGAACACCTCAGACACTGCTATGAGGATCTTTGCGGCTCACTCAGAACCGGAACCCCGTTTATACCCTGACAAAATGGCCATCCTGCTTACATGTGAGCATGCCGGAAATCAAATACCGGAAGCTTACAACAAGCTCTTTATCGGCAAAGAGGAGGTTTTGGCCTCTCACAGGGGATGGGATCCCGGTGCATTTAGCATTGCCAAAAAACTTTCAAGCGAATGGGGAAGTCCGCTGCTCAGCTACAGCTGGAGCCGGCTCCTAATTGAACCAAATCGCTCTGAAGGCCACCCCGAGCTCTTTTCTGAGTTCACATCCGGACTGGGTGAAAGCGAAAAAACCACTCTTCTTGATCACTACTACAGGCCTTACCGTAAAAGAATTGAGAATCTCATCCAAAAGCAGGTATCAGAACACGGCTTCGTAATTCATTGCGGAATCCACACCTTCACGCCTCTCTTCAATGGGGCAGAGAGAGATGTGGACATTGGCATTCTCTTCGATCCGGATCGTCCTGCAGAGCTGGAGATCTGTACCCGCTGGAAAAGAGCCGTAGAGTCACAATTTAGCGGGCTTCGCATCTCTTTCAACGAACCATACGCAGGAAGCTCAGACGGACTCACCACCACTCTTCGGCAAAAGCTATCGAACTCCAGCTATGCCGGAATTGAACTTGAATTCAGCCAGGCTGTGTCGGGAATGATTATCAAGGAGGGTTTTCCCATACCCCCGAACCTTGATTAAACCCATCGATCTACACTCTCCACAATCCACCCATCCAGCGGATGAGCAGGGTGAGCACTGCAGTTCAGGTAGTGCTCGGGGCGGTTCACATATCTTGCCCTAACCGGAATATTACGAACCTCCAGGGCACATTGGTCAATTCGTTCACCCCTGGGAATACTCTCAATAACCGGCTCTTGCCAGAATATTTCCCCCGCTTTACCATGATCGCTCACTATGCTGAGAAAACGTAGAGTCTCCATTCCATGCCTGCCCTTCCCAATCAACCGGATCAGGTCTGTAGATGTAAACCTGACGAATGAGTGAATCAGATCATGGTAGTTACCCCAGGCAGTATCACCAATCATCACGAGCCGGTCTGGCATGATGCAGTACTCAAAAATCCTGAGCCCCCGTTTATCGCAGCACCAAACCAGGCTGTTTACAACTTTCCGTAAAATGGGTGGGCCAAAAAGCAGATGCATGCGGCCAGGAACCCTCAGGTCGGTATAGTATCTCTCCTTTTCACTTCTTCGAAATCGTCTCATCTACTCCTCCTTTACTGTTTATTTCCCTCTTTTCCTGTATGATCCAAAAAACGCTCTTCCCTTACAGCGCCATGAGTGCGCTGCGCTTTTATTTGCCTGCCGATTTGGGTATTATTGAGCCAAATTATTGTAACCCTAATTGCTTACTGATTAACCTGACGAATTATGAAAATTCACGAGTATCAAGCTAAAGAGCTGTTTAAAGAAGCGGGCGTTGCCGTTCCCGGCGGCGTGGCCACCCAGTCTGTTGAAGAGGCTGTGAAAGCTGCCGAAGAGATGAAGAAAAATGGGACGGAGCTATTTGTTGTAAAGGCGCAAATTCATGCCGGTGGACGCGGAAAAGGGCGCACCAAGAAAAATAACGCAAAAGGGGTTATTCTCTGCCGCTCAATTGATGAAGTGCGCAAGGCTGCTGAATCACTGCTCGGGGACGTGCTGGTCACCATCCAGACCGGTGAAGAGGGGCAGAAAGTAAAGACCATCTATGTGACAGATGGAGTGGATATTGAAAAAGAGTTCTATCTCGGAATTCTGCTCGACCGTGCCGTTAGCAAAAATGTGATCATGGTATCTACTGAAGGTGGTGTTGAGATCGAGAAGGTTGCTGAAGAGACACCCGAGAAAATTATTAAGGAGTGGGTTGAGCCGGGAATGGATCTGGCACCGAACCAGGCGCGTCGTCTCGCTTTTGCACTCGGTTTTGAAGGAGACGCCTTCAAGAAAGCTGTAAAATTCATCATGGCACTTTACAACTTCTATGTTGAGAAGGATGCTGACATGGTGGAGATCAATCCACTTGTACTTACTCCGGATGGAGACGTGCTTGCCCTCGATGCAAAGGTTACCTTCGATGGCAATGCCACATACCGGCATAAAGAACTTCTTGAGCTGCGTGATGAGTCTGAGGAGAACCCAATCGAACTGGAAGCATCCAAGTTTGGACTCAACTACATCAAGCTCGATGGAAATGTGGGCTGTATGGTAAACGGCGCCGGACTTGCCATGGCCACGATGGATATCATTAAGCTCTCCGGCGGTGAACCTGCCAACTTTCTGGATGTAGGCGGTGGCGCCAACGTTGAAACCGTTAAAAATGGATTCCGCATTATCCTGGAAGATGAGAATGTGAAGGCGATTCTGATTAACATTTTTGGTGGAATTGTTCGCTGCGACCGGGTAGCTAACGGCGTTATTGAGGCGATCAAGGATCCTGAAATTGCAAAGAAGGTTGAGAATGTACCGATCATTGTTCGCCTGCAGGGAACCAATGCAGAAGAAGCGAAAGAGATCATCGACAACAGCGATCTGAACGTCATCTCTGCAGTTCTTCTGAAAGAAGCAGCCGAAGAGGTTTCCAAAGTAATTGCAGCGTAAATATTGCTTTGCAAATATTCGGATGAAGTGAAAACTTCTCTTTGAAGTGACAAAAACCCCGGCTGGCCCGGGGTTTTTTATTTGAACATACTATATTTGCCACGGCACATCTTTTGAACGCGAAGCGCAATGAAGGAGCTGTGGGGGATGTGGGCTATAATTTAGAATTTCCTCAATCACAACCTGGAGCGATTCAGATCCTTCATTCCACTCGCTACGCTCGTTCCATTCAGGATGACGGCTTCGTCTTAATAGACGGCCGGGCATAAGTACTAAACCAAGAGCTAATCTCTGTCTTACCCGGCACCCCCCATTCATAGACTACGGCGTATAAAGCTCATTACATAGAACCATTACTAGTACGCCACCTCTGCTTTAAGACGAGCGCATCATCCTGTTCGAAGTGAGCGGAGCGAACGAAGAGAAGGATCTGTGGGGGAGATAGGCTATGATTGAGAATTTCCTCAATCACAACCTGGAGCGATTCAGATCCTTCATTCCACTCGCTGCGCTCGTTCCATTCAGGATGACCGGCTTCACTAGTGTAAACGTCCGGGTATACGTACTCTACCAAGGACCTCACCCAGTCTAACCCGGCCCTTTCCTTTCATGCGGCGTACGACGATTTTTGCATAGCACGACTACTGAAACGCATTCATTTTTTTAAATCGAGCATATCAT
>JAFIFA010000218.1 GCA_020832225.1 Balneolaceae bacterium | reverse complement strand
TACACAGAAGGTGAAAATGTGCAGATGGGCACTTTTATTAATTTTGGCCACGATCATGAGCAATGTGTATTGGGTTCAATTATAAAGTTTCAGTTTGAGCAGAATGAAAAGCCTTTCCTTGTTATTTCTGCCACTTGCAGTTTCCAAATGGAGGGAGATGCCTGGAAATCACTTTTAGATGAAAAGGGTCAGAAAATCATCATTCCGGAAGGGTTTGCCTCCCACATGGCAGTAATTACAGTTGGTACCATTCGGGGAATTCTATATGAAAAAACCAAAGATACCCCATATAAGGAGTACATTATACCACCTATTAATCTGACACATTTAATAAATGAAGATGTTGTGATAGAGCTTGAACCCTCAGAATAAACGGGTGGCGATTTTTTAAATCTTATTTACCATGAACGAAACCCAGCTCGAAAATCTCGCCCTCGATTGGTTTGCCGAAAACGGCTGGCAGACGGAGACCGGGCCGGAGATTGCACCCGACAGCGACCGTCCCATGCGTGCCGATTATAAGGACGTTCTGCTCGAAGAACCTCTAAAGCGTGCAATTCAGCGAATCAATCCCGGCTTACCGTTTGAAGCAGTGGATGAAGCTGTGCATAAGCTAAAAACCGTGGATCATCCGATACCTGTTCATCGAAACCGAAGATTTCACAAGTATCTGGTAGATGGTATCGGAGTGGAGATCCATGGAGATGAAGATCAGGAATCCGAGCTGATTCGTTTGATCGACTTTTCAGACCCGGCAAAGAATGAATTTTTGGCTGTGAACCAGTTTACGGTTTTTGGTACCAAACAGCCGCGACGCCCCGATATCGTTCTTTTTATCAATGGCCTGCCGATAGCTGTACTGGAATTGAAAAATCCGGACAATGAGAACACAGACGTCTGGAGTGCATTTCATCAGATTCAGACCTATAAGGATGAGATTGCCGATCTGTTTACCTACAATGTGGCCAATGTGATCAGTGATGGATACCTGGCCCGGATCGGATCGCTGACGGCTAACAGCGAGTGGTATATGCCATGGAAGGTAGTGGAGCATGAAGATGATCGTCCCGCTTTTGAGTTGGAGCTTCAAACGGTTATCAAAGGATTTTTTAAACCGAAATTGCTGCTCGACTATATTCGCCACTTTGTCATTTTTGAGCAGGAAGGCGATTCCATGATCAAAAAGATCGCCGGCTATCACCAGTTTCATGCCGTGCGAGAAGCGGTACGTGCAGTAATTACGGCGTCTGATATTCCGGAAGGCTCAGATGCTGCAAGTGAGCCACGGGCAACCTACGCTGATGACGTGAAGCCCGGTTCCAAAAAAGGAGGTGTGGTTTGGCATACACAGGGTTCGGGAAAGAGTATCTCCATGGTCTGTTTTGCAGGAAAATTGCTGCAGCAGCCACAGATGAAAAATCCAACGATTGTTGTGGTAACTGATCGCAATGATTTAGACGGTCAGCTTTATCAAACCTTCTCGGCTGCCCAGGATCTTTTAAAACAGAAACCGGTACAGGCCGACAGCCGTGATGACCTTAGAGATCAAATTTCGAGGCGTTCTTCCGGTGGTATCTTCTTCACCACAGTTCAGAAGTTTGGTACACTGGATGGAGAGAATCGTCACCCTGTTCTAAGTGATCGCCACAATGTGGTTGTGATATCCGATGAAGCGCACCGCAGCCAATATGGATTGAAGCCATCATACGATGAGCAGAACAGAAAGTACAAATATGGCTATGCACGCCATTTACGGGATGCCCTGCCCAACGCCACCTTTATCGGGTTTACGGGCACTCCGGTTTCAATGGAGGACAGAGATACCCGCGCTGTTTTTGGTGACTATGTGAGTATCTATGATATTCAGGATGCCGTGGATGACGGAGCTACGGTTCCTATATACTATGAAAGCAGACTGGCCAAGCTGGATGTCAATAAGAGTGAAATTGAGGAGCTCAGTAATCGGGTTGAAGAGGTTGTAGGCGAGTATTCTACTGATTCAGAGCGAGAGAAAGCGAAGAGCCAGTGGTCCACGCTTGAAAAGCTGGTAGGCTCTGAACCGAGACTAAAACAGGTAGCCAAAGATCTGGTTGCCCATTTCGAAAAGCGCACATCAACGGTGGAAGGGAAGGCCATGGTGGTTGGTATGAGCCGGGAGATCTGCGTGGATCTATACAACGAGATTACAACGATTCGTCCGGAGTGGCACGATGATGACCCTGAAAGGGGACATATCAAAATAGTGATGACCGGTTCAGCTTCTGATAAAGCCAAGATGCAGCCTCATATTCATCCCAAAAAAACCAAGAAGCGATTCGAGAAACGGTTCAAGGATCCTAAAGATGAACTGAGAATGGTGATTGTCTGTGATATGTGGCTCACAGGGTTCGACGCACCGCCCTGCCATACCATGTATATCGATAAGCCGATGAAAGGGCACAATCTGATGCAGGCAATCGCAAGAGTAAACCGTGTGTTTCGGGATAAGCAGGGTGGATTGGTTGTAGATTATATCGGAATAGCCAATGAATTAAAGATGGCCCTGAAAACCTATACCGATTCGAAAGGGAAAGGTCAGCCAACACTGGGAGCAGATCAGGCGTATGAAATTCTGCTGGAGAAGCTTCATATCATTCGAGGCATGCTCCATGACTTCGACTACACTGATTTTCAGTCAGCGGGACCGGAATTAATTGCCGAGGGTGCCAATCACCTATTAAGCCTTGAAGATGGTAAAAAGAGATTTTTAGATACCATCTTGTCACTTAATAAGGCCCATTCACTCTGCAGTACGTTGGATGAGGTTCAGGAGCTGGAGAAAGAGATCGCATTCTTTAATTCGATCAAAACGATTATCAACAAGTATACCAGTGTAGATCAAAAACGTCAGGAAGCTGAGAAGAACTCCATCCTGAAACAGCTCCTCGATAATGCACTGGTGGCAGAGGGTGTGGATGATATCTTCTCGATGGCGGGACTCGACAAACCGGAAATCGGATTGTTGAGCGATGAGTTTCTGGAAGATGTGAAGAAGATGAAGTACAAGAATCTTGCCGTGGAGCTTCTTGAAAAACTGCTTAAGGATGAAATCAGATCGAGGACCAAATCTAATATCGTTCAGCAGAAAAAATATAGCGACCGTTTGTTGGAGACATTGAGAAAGTATCACAACAGAGCCATTGAAACCGCCCAGGTCATTGAAGAGCTGATCCAGATGGCAAAGGAGTTTAGATCAGCTATTGAGAAAGAGAGCGAATTGGGCTTGAGCAGAGATGAGGTTGCATTCTACTATGCACTCGCGGAAAATGAGAGTGCAGTCCGGGAGCTGGGTGATGAAATACTCAAAAAGATAGCCGTAGAGATTACAGAAAAACTTAGAAACTCAACGACGGTTGACTGGCAGAAGCGGGAGAGTGTACGGGCAAAACTTCGGATATTGGTACGCAGAACCCTTCGCCGATACAAATACCCACCTGATAAGCAGAAAGCTGCTATGGAACTTGTTATGAAGCAGGCTGAAGTAATGGCGGATGAGTGGAGTGGGTAGAATTTTATAAATTATTGAGAGTGCGAGCTTATTTTTATCCGAAAAAATAAATATGAGGGAAGCTATGGCAAAAAAAGAGCCAGAATTTGAATACAAAGATGAAAAAGTTTACGAGGTTAGTAGCTTTCTGCAAGGCTATATGAAGCGCAATAATATCAAATCCATGACACCTGATGAATGTGCTGATATCTTAGCTTCAAATGAAATTCTGCCAAATGATTTAGGTCCAAAGCCTGGATTCAATTTTCGTCAGATGCTGAGAGATGGCAGAGATGGGCTAATTCCACAAGTGAAGGGAGCTTATCAGGAGCGCCCAAAAACAAGATGGGTTATTAATTATGTTGATCCGTGAAACTATATATCATCCTGAGACAATGAATCTTTTCAAAAAACAGGATTGGTAAATTAAACCTTCAAGATTCCCCCACTACACTTAATCAAATTAGATCTTCTCACTTTAATCCCACAACCAATGCCATTACAAAACCGCGTCGATCCATGGGGAAACCTCAATGCCGTAGAAGCACGTGGCAATTGGATGGGTAATCGGGGTATTCTACATAATGAAGAGAAAGAGATTGTTGCTCCCTGGAGGCATAAATCGTGGGTTACCTGTAAACTGGAGTTCAATGAGAGGAAGAGGAAGGTGTTTGGCCCCAACAGTTACTCCGAGCTTTTCTTTCTGGATGAGGCAACGGCACTGGCTGCAGGACATCGTCCCTGTGGAACTTGTAGGAGGAAGAGGTATAATGACTTCAAAAGAGCGTGGGTTTCAGCTAATGGCAACGGTAACGATTCCATCTCAATATCGGATATAGATAAACAGCTGCACTCCGAACGAGCTATCCCCAATGGTGGGAAAGTTACGTTTCAATCCAGCTTTTCGGAGATCCCGAATGGAGCCTTTATTGAGGTGGATGATGCGGCACTTTTAATCTGGAAGGGGCAACTATATCAATGGTCACCATTTGGATATAATCAGGTTGATCAAAGAATCTCCTTAGATTCCGAGGTTGTTGTTTTAACCCCATTCTCAATCTTTCAGATGATGCAAAGTGGATTTACTCCACAGGTTGAGATTTCGTAGTTATTTTACCGGAGGGCTCTTTAAACACTTTGGGAGCTGCTTCTTTAAATCTACTTCGGGTTCATCATTGAGGACCAGCTTGTACTCATCTGTCTTATACTCCGTTAGTGGTTTTTGCTTTACCTAATAACCACTGCGCATTTGGACCAATGCCCTGACCCCGGTCTCAGGATTTCGAGTACATCACAAGCCTTGGTAAGCTGATATACATTAATCGCATATTCTTTGGCAATCTGGGTCATGGGTTTTTCCCAGAGCACTTTGTAGAGCTCATTTCTATTAAATGTGATGCTTTTCATAGTTTGGTTTCCTAAGGTGTTACTATGCCGTTCGTGGTACAGTGGTATTTCGTTATGTATTTTTATTCCTGAATATAGATTAATGACCTGAAAAATGAACCAACCGAAAGAATACGTCATCAAAGACTCCTTCGTAATATTTCATATATGGTATAAAAAGCATATATTTAATTTCAAATATGAAATGTTATGAATAGAAAACGTCCTGTATTACTTCCCAAGCATGAACGAATGCTTCAGCAACTCGGCGAACAGTTTAAACTGGCCCGATTGAGAAGAAAATTGAGTGCCGAACAAATCTCGGAACGAGCAGATATTGGTACATCTACACTGTGGAGAATTGAAAAGGGTGACCCCGGTGTGGCGGTGGGTAATTATTTTCAGGTTCTTACCGCTCTGGGGCTAGAAAAGGATATTTTAAATCTGGCTTCAGATGATGAACTTGGGAGAAAAATTCAGGATGCTGAGTTGACATCTAAAAAAAGAGCACCGAAAAAAAAAGGTGATGCATAATGCCGGCAGATCAGCAAAGAAAAGAGATACTGGTCTACTCACACCCTTCCACGCTGCAAGAACCGATACTGATGGGGACGTTGAGTGCTACAGTTGTCAGAGGAAAAGAGATATTCTCATTTGAATACAGCTCCGACTTTTTAGAATCAGATTCAGTGTTTGAAATTGATCCAAACCTGAAGTTGTATAAAGGTACTCAGTACCTCAGTGAAGAGGAGCGAAATTTTGGGATTTTTCTGGATTCATCTCCCGACCGATGGGGGCGGGTACTCATGGACAGGCGTGAAGCTATAAAAGCCCGATTAGAAGACAGACCACCGCAAAGATTGATGGAATCGGATTACCTGCTTGGTGTTTATGATGAATCGAGAATGGGGGCGCTAAGGTTTAAAAAAGATAAAGATGGCCCATTTTTAGATGATGATCCGACACATCCCACCCCTCCGATGACATCGCTCAGGGAGTTAGAGCGTGCAACGAATGAACTTGAACAGGATGCATCATTGGATGACGCAGAATACTTCAAACGATTGTCGCTTTTGATCGCTCCGGGGTCATCCCTGGGTGGGGCCAGGCCAAAGGCAAGCGTCAGGTCGGAAGATGATCACTTATGGATTGCTAAATTTCCCAGTAAAAATGATGAGTTTGATGTTGGAGCCTGGGAGTATTTGATCTATAAACTTGCCTTAAAGTGTAAGGTGGATATGGCTCAATCAAAAGCTGAAAAATTTTACTCCGATCAAACTACATTTTTGACGAAGCGTTTTGACCGGAATGAGAAGGGAAATCGCCATCACTTTTTCTCTGCGATGACGCTTCTTGGGTATCAGGATGGAGCGGACGCTCAGGCTGGGGTGAGCTATCTTGAATTGGTTGAACTGCTACAAACACGCGGTGCCAACATTTCCTATGATTTAGAGCAATTATGGAGACGGATTGTGTTCAGCATTTGCATATCCAATACGGATGATCATTTGAGAAATCATGGATTCATTCTTACGAATAACGGATTGATCTTGAGTCCGGCATACGACATCAATCCAAATCCTAAAGGCTACGGTCTAAACCTGAATATTGATGAACAAGACAACAGGTTAAAGACGGATATAGCTCTCAGCGTTGCGCACTTTTTCAGATTATCCGAAACCAAAGCTAAACAGATCGTCAATGAGATCGAACAGGTAGTTGCCGGCTGGAAATCCGAGGCTGAAAAATTAAAAATAAGCAGGAGAGAAATCGAACAGATGTCGTCGGCCTTTCTTCCGTATATAAATTAAACTGCAAAGGATGTTACTGGTATACGATGCGAGTTCTTTAAAGTATTTGAGTGTCACTGTTTCACTCTCAGAGTAAAAGCAAAATTTTAGTGGAATAAAGAGAGGATTTGTTTCACAATTGTTTTACAGGAGGAAATAAAAAAGCCGTAAATTAATTATTAATATTAACTTTGCGGATTAATAAAAGTACCCGAGAGAGGCCGAAGCACTGCTTCGCAACATCAACGCTCGGATCTGGTTGTAAAGCAGTTGTCCTAAAAAAGAAAAAGCCCAACAGAAGCATAATCTGTTGAGCTAATCGTACCCGAGAGAGGACTTGAACCGCGAAGCACTGCTTCGCAAGATCAACGCTCCGAACTGTTTATAAAGCAATTGCCATAAAAAAAGAAAAGCCCAACAGAAGCAAGGTCTGTTGAGCTAATCGTACCCGAGAGAGGACTTGAACCGCGAAGCACTGCTTCGCAACATCAACG
>JAFIFA010000215.1 GCA_020832225.1 Balneolaceae bacterium | reverse complement strand
AAAGGTGCCACAAGAATTGCAGAGGTGGCCGCCCGCTTCACCCTCGATGCGATGCCCGGTAAACAGATGTCGATCGATGCTGATCTCAGCGCGGGACTGCTTACCGATCAGGAGGCGAAGAAGAAGAGAGAAGAGATCTCCAACGAGGCGGATTTTTACGGTGCGATGGATGGTGCAAGTAAGTTTGTGCGTGGTGACGTGATTGCGGGTCTGCTGATCACGTTCATTAATATTATCGGTGGCCTTATAATCGGCACAGCTCAGCAGGGAATGTCGCTGGCCGAAGCGGGAGAAATGTATACACTCCTTACAATTGGTGATGGATTGGTATCGCAGATTCCGGCACTGCTCATCTCAACTGCGGCCGGTATTATTGTATCGAGAGCCGCATCTGAGGGGAACCTGAGTAATGAATTGACCACTCAGCTTCTCGGTAATCCCAAGACCGTGGTAATCGGTTCGGTGTTTGTCTTCTTTATTGGTGCCCTTCCGGGACTACCGGCTATCCCCTTCTGGTCAATCGCCGGATTCCTGCTCTTTCTTGCCTATAAGAACCACAAAAAGACCGAGGCAGAGGAGATGGCGGAGGAGATGGAGAAGTCAAAAGAACTTGGCGGCAAAACAGAAGACCGGGTTGAAGACTATCTGCTGCTCGATACGCTTGAACTCGAGATTGGCTACAGCCTTATCCCCATGGTGGAGAGCAAGGATGGCGGTGATCTGCTGGAACGAATGGCCTCACTCAGAAAACAGCTCGCATCCGAGCTTGGAATTATCATTCCATCAATCCGGATTCGCGACAACGTGCAGCTGGATGCCAACCACTACACGATTAAAATGAGAGGCATTGATCAGGGCGATGGCGAGCTTCTCCCCGGCTACCACCTCACCCTGTTGCCCACGGATTTCAACCCCGACATTCAGGGAATTGAGACCAAAGACCCGACTTTCGGGATGGATGCGATCTGGGTAAGCGGAAAAAATAAGTCGCAGGCGGAAAAATATGGTCTCTCCGTGATCGAAGCGGGCGCAGTAATCACCACCCATCTGATGGAAGTTTTGAAAAAGAATGCCCACAAACTGGTGGACCGTCAGATGACGCAGCGCCTGATCGATAACATCAAAGAGCAGTACCCTGCACTGGTTGACGAGCTCATTCCGGATGGGCTCAAGATCGGTGACGTTCAGAAAGTTCTGAAGCGGCTGCTGATGGAGCGCATACCGGTTAAAGATCTTGTAACGATTCTCGAAACGCTGGCCGACCACTGCCATCAGACCCAAAACACCGATGTATTGACTGAATATTGCCGTGCAGCACTGGCTGAGACGATTACACGGCAGTTTGCAACCGCACAAAATGAGGTAATTGTAGTGATGATGGATTCCAACCTGGAGTCACACTTGATTGGGCAGGCACAGCAGGGCACACTTAATTCAAATACGCTCGGTCTCACTCCGGACTCCGTGGAGATCATCTATAAGAACGCTTCGGAACTGTTTGAGCGGATGATTAAGCAGGGTTATGACCCGATTCTTCTTACTTCGCCGGTACTTCGATTTACAATGTTTGAATTTTTGGCACCGATTTTGCCTGAAATAAATGTGCTGTCATACAACGACATCAGCCCGGATGTACAGTTCAAAACGTTTGGACGCCTCCGGATACAGCAGCCTGAACTTGAAGAGCAAGCATCAGCATAATGCTTAAGAAATTTATAGGAAAAACGATCGATGCAGCAAAGAAGAGCGCCAAACAGATGTATGGCGACGACTTTGTGGTAATCGACAGTTCAACCAACGAAGAAACCAACGAAGCCGGAATCACGGTTATGGCAAACTCACCCAAACATCAAACTGAAAACAAGGAAGCGGGCAACGGAACAGCTTTCCGCCAAAGCGGAAATAAAGGTGTGATGTTCGAGCGCTCAGGCAACAAACCCGATCGCCCCGGAAATGGAACTTCACCAAATCTTGAAGCCCTCCGCCGGTTTGCCAAAAATCAGTTTACCGATGATTTTGAAAGTGCAGCAGGTGAGAAAAAAAGTTCGAACAGTAACGGAACCGCATTCCGGCCGCAAGGCGAAGAGTCCTCAGCCGGCATAGCCCGAGGCAGTCTCTACAGCCGTGCAAGCATTCGTTATGGCGGTGACAGCTCCCCATCCTCAAAGAGTTCGGAAGAGCCTGGAGAAGAGTTAAAAAAGCCAAAGAGTACTACAAACGGTACCGCATTCAGACCAAAAGGTGATCAGGATGATCTGATAGACCGATCGATAAACGGACGCGGTATTAAGTCTCTGGAGAGTGACGATGTGAGCAAACCGGCCGCCAATAAAGAGGAGATGCCGAAGGCAGAGCCTGAAGCAGCCCCGGAAGAGAGCGATGAGGGTGCCTCACTCCTCTCCAAGTTTGATCAGTCTCGGCCAAAAATCCGTGATTCGGTACGACCTGCGACATCATCAAGACGGGAACAGCGGGAGATTACCGCCCTGCACAAACGATTTGATAAACTGGAGGCTCTGCTCGACTCAGCCTTTATCTCAACCAATCTCGACTACGCTTCGCATCCTGCTTTTCAACAGCTGGTACAGACAGGCATCAGTACCAGTGTGATTGCAGGGTGGTTTAGTGAGATCATTGGTGAAGGGATCGATCCTTTCGACCAGAGTGATCTCTTTATGTCGAAGCTATCAGGAATTATCCGTAAAGCCCTTAGCCGTCCCGCCAACGGAGAACCGCAAAAGTATATGCTCTTCACTGGACCTTCCGGATCAGGAAAAACCAGCCTCATCATGAAACTGCTGAAACATTCGGAGTTCCTGAGCGGATGCAGGGTTGCCGTGGTATCACTGAAA
The DNA here is from genome assembly GCA_020832225.1 of Balneolaceae bacterium. Classification (GTDB taxonomy): domain Bacteria; phylum Bacteroidota; class Rhodothermia; order Balneolales; family Balneolaceae; genus Rhodohalobacter. The sequence continues at coordinate 13,838 of JAFIFA010000215.1, read as the reverse complement.
CCACAAGGCGAGAAAGGTAACTTCTACTACACGATTATGGAGCCATTTTGCCGCGACCACGGCATAGATCATTTTACAGTTAGCAGCGGTGTGGAGATCACGCAGCTTCAGGATCAGTGGGAAGAGTATGATCACATTCTGATCGATACACCGGCCATCAGTACGGAGAAAGAGAACAGCTTCCGGGAGTACTGGAAGATCCGTCAGCTTTTGGCGCCACTCACGCCCCTCGAGGTTCACTATGTGGTCAACGCCTCGATGAACAAATTCTATTTTCAGAATTCGTCGGCCGCCAACCACCCGCTTCAGCCAGACTATGTAGCCGTAACCCATCTCGATGAAGTGTCGCAATGGGGACCGATTATTCCATTTCTGAAGGATATGGGATGTGCAGCAAAATATATCAGTACAGGGCAGTCGATCTCCGGGAGTCTGGATGAGTTTGATCCGGCCTGGTTCGCAAGAAAGGTATTACAAGACTCATAAATCAGCATGCTAAAGAAAAAGAATATCGAAGAACCATTTATTCTGGCCGTAGTGAGCGGGAAAGGCGGTGTGGGTAAAAGCACCACCAGCGTGAACACGGCAGAAATGCTCAGCAAAATGGGGTATCGCACGGCAATTATTGACGCCGATATCGGACTCTCGAACTGCGCCACGCTGCTCAATGAAGCGGTGCCATACAGCGTAACAAGCTGGATCAACGGCGACTGTTCACTGGAGGATCTGCCCCATGAGTGTGAAAATGTAACACTGGTAACAGGCTGTGACGACCCGGCTCAGTACAATTTTCAGCCCGAGCTCCTGATGGATGCAATGGATCAGGTTACGCTCCACCTTACCAAAAATCATGACTTTATTATCATCGATACTCCGGCCGGTGCAGGTGAAATGACGCTTTGGGCACTTGATCGCGCTCAGCTGGGAACCATCGTTCTGGTAGATGAGCCAACCGCAATCTCCGATATCTATCGGCTATGCAAGTATGTTTACAGCATCGATCCGGGCTACCCTTTTGCCAGCATTGTGAACCAGGCAGAGAGTGAAGATTCCGCCGAAAGCACGCTCAAGCGGTTCAATACCATTCTCAACTACTTTATGAGAAAAGAGACCGGCTACCTTGGGTTTATCCCCGCCAGCAGCTCGGTGCGTGATGCCGTTCAGATGCAGAGCACACTGCTCAAATCGGCACCCGACAGCGATGTACTGAATGAAATCCGGTTTATCGCACAGAATATTATCGGTTTTGCCAACACCCCCAATACAGAGATACCAACTACGGTTCACCATTAAAGGAAGAATTCTATGCTTTTACGATTAATCACAGTGATATCCCTGATCAAATTCATGCTCCTGTTAATCTCAGGCATGGATATGGAAGTAGCTCTCTACAGGAGCCTGATCGTATTTATGATCCTCTTCACAGTGGTCTACATGACCATTTTCTTCCTGAATGTAATTCGGGAAAAACCGGAAGGGGAAAAGCCAGCCGTTCAGGGAGGCAATCATTCGCAGACTAACAAAGAAGAGAAATAGCCATGGGTAATAAAACACTTCAGGAGCTTGTCGAGACTTATTGCAAGAGTCCGGCAGACGGTCTTAGAAACTCCATTATCACCAAATCGATGCCTTTGATTCGGAGCATTATCGGGAAGATTAACCGACCCGATAAACCGCTCACTCAAAGAGAGGACCTCGAGAGCGCTGGAATCAGCGGCCTTATACAGGCAATGGATACTTACGATCACGAGAAAAACATTCAGTTCAACACCTACGCCTACTACCGTATCCGGGGAAATATTATCGACTACCTGCGGAAGATCGACCAGCTTCCCCGGAAGCAGCGTAAGAACTACGGTCAGGTTCAGGAAGTTATCGACAGAAAATCTCAGGAACTGGGGCGCGAACCAAGCGACTTTGAGATCGCCACTGAAATGGAGATGGATATAGAGGATTACTACAAGCTTCTATCCAACGTTCAGCAAAGAAACGCTCTCTCTCTTGATACTACTTTTGATGACGACTCCAACAGCTTCTATGAGGTTCATGCCAATCCGGAGAGCGAAACACCCGATAGAAACCTGGAGCGGAAAGAGCTTGCTGAAGGTCTGAAACGGAAGATCGGAGAACTGGAAGAGCGCGACCGTTTAATCCTCACACTCTACTATTACGAAGATATGACAATGAGTGAGATCGCGCTGCTGCTCAAGCTGTCGGAAGCGAGAATCTCCCAAATTGTGGGTAAGTTATTGATTCAACTGAAACACGATCTGATTAAAGAAGAGATCGTTTCATAACGATAACATGGATGTGATACCGCAATCGGAACAGGTACTCCGGAGCGGTATCCGGCCACCATCAACAGGCAGAAAACCGAGACCGGTTAACCGGTATGCAGCACCCCTGCCACTATCGTAAACGGTGATGAGTAAAATTACCCGGTTATCGAAAATACCTCATCTCCTTCAAAAAAAGAGAGACGCAGAGCAGGAAGCGCGCCGCAAACAGAAAGAGAGTGAGGAACGCCCCCCTTTTAACATGCCCCAAAGGCCCCCTTTGGAGAAACCCAAGCTGGTTTCATTCCCCAAAAGAACCCATGCCGACAATGAAGAGGAAGAGAAGAACTTCAACGCACGCGAGGGCGTTGGCGACCGCCTCGACATTAAAATCTGACTCTCGTCAGTACCCTCTCCACATATAGTTTAGCCAATTTATTTCCTGATTGAACATTCTGCCTATCCAATTCTGTAAGTCTCAGGCTAAAAACGGATCATACTGTTAAAGGAAAAGAGTTTATCAGTCGCGATTGACTTGTACATATATTGTACATATTTTCAACCGTGATGTGAAACAAAAATATTTTCCCGGATTTATTGACCGGTGACATGATGCTGACACTCCGGTTCCTTACCTTGTGATCAGAAACTAAAAAATAACCCAACTCACACTATGGCAGCTTCAAAAGATGACCGTTTAAAGGCGATCGATATTGCGATCGGCCAAATTGAAAAACAGCATGGCAAGGGAACCATCATGCGCCTTGGCGAAAACAGCAAGCGAAAAATCGATACCATCAGTACAGGATCGATTATGGTTGACTATGCACTCGGTGTGGAAGGAATTCCACGTGGACGAATCACCGAGATCTATGGTCCTGAAGCCAGTGGTAAAACCACGCTCGCCCTGCAGGTAATTGCACAGGCGCAGAAAGCAGGTGGTTATGCTGCTTTTGTAGATGCTGAACACGCGTTTGACCCGAAATATGGCCGGGCACTCGGTATTAACACAGATGAGCTTCTTGTCTCTCAGCCGGACAGTGGGGAACAGGCGTTGGAGATAACCGAAACCCTTATTCGCTCAGGGGCCCTCGACGTCATTGTAGTCGACTCGGTGGCTGCACTGGTACCGCGAGCTGAACTTGAGGGTGAAATGGGCGACTCCCACATGGGTCTTCAGGCACGTCTGATGTCTCAGGCCCTTAGGAAAATCACCGGTGTTGTAAACAAATCACGCACATCCTGCATCTTTATCAATCAGGTTCGTGAAAAGATCGGTGTGATGTTTGGCAATCCGGAGACCACAACCGGTGGCCGCGCACTGAAATTCTACTCCTCCGTTCGAATTGACATCCGCCGAATCGGATCGATCAAGAAGGGAGACGAGGTTCTTGGTAACCGCACCAAGGTGAAGATTGTCAAGAATAAGGTAGCTCCCCCCTTTAAGGTGGTAGAGTTCAACATTCTCTACGGTAAGGGAATCTCAAGGGTATCCGAAATTCTTGATCTCGCCGTAGAGTATGACATCATCGAAAAACGTGGAAGCTGGTACAGATACGATGGTGAACCGATCGGCCAGGGTACAGATGCTGCCATTCAGTTTCTTGAAGAGGATGAAGAGCTCACCAAGAAGATTGAACAGACCGTTCGGGCAAAACTGATGCCCCAAGACTCTGAAGAGTCTGAGAGTGAAGCTAAAGAAGCTGAAAAGGCGGAGGCCTAACGACTATACAAGAACCGGAAACAGTGACAATTCATCAGAGAGAGATCCCACAAAAAATGGAAGCGTCAGGCTTCCATTTTTATTTTCGGGATATTGCATTGATGATACAATACCAGCTCAATTGAACTCAGCCCAATAGAAAATGCCGGATCCTGATAAGATACTTCAGAAGTTACCGCTGAAAATCACCTCCGTTGCTCCACAAAAAAAGAGGCGGGATCGATATTCCCTTTTCCATGAAAAGACCTTTCTGATCGGCATCTCCGGTAAAACTCTGACAGATTTTTCCATTACTTCCGGAAAAATCCTCACCCCAAATCTGTTTCAGCAGCTGACTCGTTCTGAGGATCTTCAAAAACTTAGAGACTATTTCTACCGTCTGTTGGGGAGGCGCGATCACGCTTCATTTGAGTTGAGACAGAAGGCAAGAAAAAAAGGGTACCCGGACGAAGATATCAGCCTCTTGATTGAGGAGCTCGACCAGAAAGGGCTTATTAACGATTTGGCATACGCACAGAAATTCGCCTCCGATAAACAGGCGTTCAATAAATGGGGGCCAAAAAAGATCAAAAATGCGCTTTTTGGCAAGGGAATTGCGAAACATACCGTAGAAAAGGTTGTTCAAAATCTATCGGAAGATTTGGCGCAAGATCAGATTTGTGTAGATTTACTGCGTAAAAGGCGGCGCCATTTTTCGCGCGAAGATGACACCATAAAAAGAAAACAGAAGATGATCCGTTACCTGCTCGGTAAAGGGTATGGTGGTGAACCCGCAAGGCGGGCAGCAAATATCCTGACAGACGAACTCGATGCTTAAAAACCTGACACTCGAAAAGATCGTTAAGTCGATACTGGGAGCGGTAGCCGTTTTCCTCATCGGGTTAATTGCGTATAATTACAGCAACCTGCTGGCCTATGCAATCATAGCCATGTTGCTCAGCTACCTGCTCGATCCAATTGTGAATCGGCTACAGGCCGGTGGCATGAACCGTACCATCGGCATCACCATTACTCTCTCCTCTGTAATTCTCATCATCGTCTGGATTTCAACCAGCGTCATCCCCATTATCGCCAATCAGATGGCAGCATTAACGCGCCAGCTTAATGTAGATAACCTGATATTTATTGCCGAACAGATTGAGAATCAGATTCGCGGCACTTTTGAATTTGTACCTGCCGGCTATCTCAGTGAAAACATTGTTCAGGTAACTGAGGAGTTTTTCAATATCGGACGGTTTTCCGACATCGTTGGCGACCTGATTGGTATCTTCACCAACATCTTTGCCGCCTTTCTGGTAATCCCTTTCGCCACCTTCTTCTTTCTGAAAGATGGCCATAAAATTCGCCGCGACCTCCTTCAGATGGTTCCAAACCGCTACTTTGAAACTACCCTCACTCTTGTTGACAAGATTGAGACCCGTCTCGGTTACTACTTTCGCAGCGTGGTGGTACAGTGTACGCTTGTTGGGATTGCTTCATGGATCTTTCTATCCATCGCAGGACTTAACAACGCTGCCTCTGTGGGAATCACCATTGGAGTGGCCAACTCAATCCCCTATTTCGGTCCGATAATCGGATATATTCTCTCTATCGTGATCGCCATTATTGAAACGGGCGATTTCACTCTTGTGGTTCCTGCCATCATCGCCGTGCTTTTCGCACAAATTCTGGATAACGCAATCCTGCAACCGCTCATCTTCTCCAAATCGGCCGATATCCATCCGGTGGCGATTCTTTTTATCATCATGATTGGTGCACAGACTGCCGGCATATTGGGTATGCTTGTTGCCATTCCAATCGCCACAATCATCAAGATCACCATTAATCAGGTTACCTGGAGTTTCAACAACTATCACGTGTTCAGGCAAAACAACAATATACCCGACAGGCTCCCAATGGAAAACCCCGCAAAACCTGTCTCAAATCCGGGTGAATAATCCCCGATCTTTTACCTATCTTTCCGCCGAACAAAATCCCCTCAAAGTGATTGGGCAGGTGTGAAAAAAATAGTGGTTCTCGCTTCCGGTTCGGGTAGTAATTTTCAGGCGATTATCGATTCCATAGAGAATAAACGGCTACATGCTGAAGTGGCCGGACTTATTGCCGGTAAACCCGGCATTGGGGCTATTGAACGTGCCAAAAAACACCGGATTCCAGTAAAGATAATCCCCCCAGACCTTGATCCCGACTCTCTCACCACGTTCCTTCTGGAAACAGTAGACCACTGGAAACCCGACCTGATCGTTCTGGCTGGCTTTCTAAAGAAAATTCCGGGTGAGATTGTAGACCGTTATCCCGATCAGATCATCAATATTCACCCATCCCTGCTGCCAAAATATGGTGGTAAAGGATTCTACGGCATCCATGTCCACAAGGCAGTTATTGAGTCGGGAGATCCTGAATCGGGCTGTACAGTCCACTACGTCAATGAAAAGTATGATGATGGCAGCATCATTGAACAGCGCAGTGTACCTGTCTTACATGGTGATACACCCGAAACACTGGCCGCCCGTGTACTGAAAGAGGAACACTCCCTGCTGCCGGAAATTATCAAACGATTACTCAATTCCGAAACCTAAAAAAGTCAATCAACGTGTCACTGAAACCACTCTCATCCCTTCCGAATACACCACTGAAAGTAAAACGAGCGCTTATTTCTGTTTCAGACAAAAGCGGCATTACCGAACTTGCTTCGGCCCTTCACAATGCGGGGGTGGAACTGATCAGTACAGGAGGCACCGCCAAAGCGATTAAGGAAGCCGGGCTGCCTGTGAAAGATGTGAGTGAGATCACCGGTTTTCCGGAGTGCCTGGACGGGAGAGTCAAGACGCTACACCCAAAGGTACATGGTGGCGTACTTGCCCGAACCAGTCACCAGCCGGACCTCGATGAACTGAAAAAACTTGAGATAAGCCCCATTGAGATGGTTGTTGTTAATCTCTACCCCTTTAAAGAGACCGTCTCCTCTCCGGATGTTACCCCGGCTGTGGCAACGGAGAATATTGACATTGGCGGGCCAACCATGATTCGGGCAGCTGCCAAAAACTTTGCGCACGTGGCAGTGGTAACATCGCCCGATCAATACCGAAATGTTACAAAAGAGATCACCGATGCCGGCGAGATATCATTCTCAACGCGGCGCATGCTTGCGCGAAAAGCGTTTCAGCATACGGCTGATTATGATGCAGCAATCAGCAACTACTTTAACGAGATGGAGGATCTTGCAACACCCGATCAGCTTATCCTCTCACTGCCAAAATCTGCCGATCTCCGTTATGGAGAGAACCCACATCAGCTGGCCGCCGTTTATGGAAACCAGAGTGAGATGATCGACTGCTTTCACGGCAAAGAACTTAGCTACAATAACTATCTCGATATCGATGCGGCCCTTCAGCTGATTGCAGAATTCAGGGATGATGACCCCACAACAGCTATATTCAAACATACTGTTCCGTGCGGAGTTGCCACGGCTGATGCACTTGCAGACTCCTATCACAAAGCGTTTGCCACCGATAAGGTCTCCCCTTTTGGAGGAATTATTATTGTGAACAGACCTCTCGATATGGAGACGGCAGAGGCAATCGATGAGATCTTTACCGAGATCATACTGGCCCCTGAATATGAGGATGGAGTTGCCGAATTCCTGAAAAAGAAGAAGAACAGGCGATTGATTCGTGTTCTCAGGCTTCCCGAGGCAACCGGTGAACTTCAGATAAAAACGATATTTGGAGGTGCTGCGGTTCAGCAAGCAGACACCGGTTCACTCCTTAACAGCTCTCAAAATATGGTAACCAAACGGGAACCTACCGAACAGGAACTGGCCGATCTGTTGTTTGCCTGGAAAATTGTCAAACATGTAAAATCGAACGCTATTGTCTACGCAAAAGATCGTTCGACTGTTGGAATCGGAACCGGACAGACGAGCAGAGTGGACAGTTCTGAGATCGCCGTAAGCAAAGCAGCGAAAGAAGGACTCTCTCTGAAAGGGAGTGTAGTTGCTTCAGACGCTTTTTTCCCCTTTGCTGATGGCATTACCGCAGCGGCAAAAGCCGGTGCAACTGCGGCAATTCAACCCGGTGGAAGCATCCGTGATGAAGAGGTTATAGAAAATGCCGATAAACACAATATGGCTATGATATTCACAGGAATGCGCCATTTCAGACACTGAAAAATTAGCACTGCTAAATTGATGATGCCATTCGCAAAATGGCCGTTAATCTCGTATTTTTCGATGTTGCCCCAAAAACTTAACAGATAAAGAACTCTCTTCGATGCCGGACACCTATCAACCCACGAAAAAAAAGGCCGCTAAAAATCAGACGAAAAAAGGCCTGTTCGATTTTCTGTATACTGATATCGCTATTGATCTTGGAACAGCAAATACGCTGATATACGCAAGAAATGAAGGCATCGTTCTAAACGAACCGTCCATCGTGGCGCTCAATAACCAAAATGAGCCTGTAGCCACCGGTCATCAGGCACGACTGATGCATGAGAAGACTCACCGAAACATCCGCACGGTTCGACCACTCAGGGATGGCGTGATTGCCGACTTTGAAGTGGCCGAGCAGATGATCCGCGGGATGATCAAGAAGGTGAAGATGAAGTGGTACTCTACCACACGTCAGATGGTAGTATGTGTGCCAAGTGGCATTACCGAAGTTGAGCGGCGCGCCGTACGCGACAGTGCCGAACACGCCGGTGCCAAAGAGGTTTATCTCGTTGATGAGCCGATGGCTGCAGCGATCGGTATTGGACTGGACGTCCACGAGCCGGTTGGAAACATGATTGTTGATATCGGTGGTGGTACCACTGAAATTGCGGTTATTGCACTCTCGGGTATCGTCTATGCACAATCTGTTCGCCTTGGCGGTGATGAGCTTAATGATGATATCATCAGCTACTTCCGCCGAAATCACAATCTGCTGATTGGTGAACGAACGGCTGAGAGAATCAAATGCGAAATTGGCTCTGCTGCTCCCCTTGACGAAGAGCTTGAGATGATTACCAAGGGAAGAGACCTGGTGAACGGTGTTCCAAGAACGCGACAGGTTACCAGTAAGGACGTTCGTGAAGCGATCTCAGAATCGGTCAACACCATTGTTGAGGCGATAACCAAATCGCTTGAGCAAACCCCTCCGGAACTCTCTGCAGATATCCTGGATCGTGGTATTATGCTCACAGGTGGTGGTGCTCTGCTGAAAAACCTGGATAAACTGATCATGGAGACAACGGATCTACCTGTTCACATCGCGGAAGACCCGCTTACGGCAGTAGTGAGAGGAACAGGTGCTATCCTTGAAGACATTGAATACTACAGAAGCGTAATCTCATAAACTCCCCGAACGGTGAATGCGACGTTTAGCTGATGCAAAAGACTATATTCTCACCGCTCTGCTCCTGCTACTTGCAGCCGGGCTGATGGTGAGCCGCCATGATGGCGGACTACAGAGTGCGCGTCAGCTTTCTGTGACCATTTTAAGTTATCTGGATCAGCCACTTTCCAATATCCGGATCTACAGACAGGCGATTTCAAGCAATACCTACCTGCAGCGTCAAAATGTGCTGCTGCAGGATGAGCTTAGCCGCCTGCGTTCTGCCGAACAGCAAAACCAAATTCTTCGGGAACTGCTCGACCTCAGAGAGGAGAGTGAGCACCCACTCATTCCGGTGCGGATTGTAGCGAAAGATCTGAGAGGAATTAACAACTCGCTCACCGTATCTGCAGGATCGGATGATGGAGTGGAGGTCGGCATGCCTGTCATCAATTCTGATGGTCTGCTTGGACAAGTAATCGTCACTTCTCCAAAGTTTTCACAGGTTCTGCCCTATTCCAACTCCGTGTTCCGTGTTAGTGCACAGATACAGGGATCCAGAGCCTACGGAATTGTCTCATGGGCCGGCCAGGACGAACTCCTTATGCAGTTTGTACCCCAAACCATTCCGGTTGAAGTTGGTGAACTGGTTGAAACATCCGGGGCCAGTAACTACTACCCGCCCGGCATTCCGATCGGTGAGATCACGAAAGTTGAACCGGGCGATGGTGTACAAACTCAAACGATTCACCTCAGGGCGCACAGTGATCTCTTCACGGCTTCTGAGGCATTTATTATGGCATTTGAGCCGGATACCGTAATCTACAACCTTATCGAACAGCAGCAGGAGCTATTTTGAACCGGTCTGATACATTGCGGACTCTTCTCTACGGCATCGCCTTTGTTGTGATACAGGTTGTGCTGTTTCGAAATCTCAGGGTATTCGAAGCTGAGGTAGATATCGTACTGATCTTTATTCTCTGGCTCTGCACCCGAAAAAGCCGAACTCAGGTTCTTCTCTATGCTGCACTGCTTGGATTTATGCAAGACGCGATGTCCGATTTGTGGGGCCTTCACATGTTTTCAAAAACGCTGCTGGTATTTATACTACACAGCTACCTGAACCGTATATCAGAGAACCAGTTCATGTTCTGGCAGATTTTCCTGATTCTTCTCGCTATAACCATGGTTCACAATCTCATTTTTCTGGGACTATCTCTCTTTTCAAGTATCTATTCAGCAGGCTTTATCTTCTGGAGCCTTTTGTTAGTAGGATCGCTCCTTACATCGGTTACAGGAAGTTTTCTGCACCTTGTCAGAAGTGAGAGGTAGGCGTCATGCATTCAGGAACAGATACAAACGGCCGCGTAAAAACATCCATCAGAATTCTGCAGGGGATCATTATAATCGGTTTTTTGGTGATGTTGGGGCGAATTGTTCAGCTTCAGATTATTGACCACGAGAAGTACACCCCTCTGAGCATGCAGAACTCCATTCGAATGGAGATGGTAAACCCGGCCCGGGGATTGATCCTGGATCGAAAAGAGCGGATTCTGGTCGATAATCAGCCGATCTACTCCATCACCATTACTCCAGCCAATTTCAGGATGGAGAATATTGAACTGCTGGCTGAACTGCTTAACATGGATCCCAATCTCGTACTGAACAGGGTGCGTGAGGCACAGCAATATTCATGGCACCGCACTTCCCGACTCTTTACCGAAGTCCCCTTCAATGTCTTCTCCAACATACAGGAAAATATATGGCAGCTGCCCGGAATTGGTCACAAGGTGGAGAGTAAACGAAACTATCCAACCGACCTGCGCGCCTCACACATTATGGGATATCTTCGGGAAGCCTCACGAGAAGAGTATCTTCGTTCAGATCGAATTCGTCTGGGTGATCGGATCGGCAAAAGCGGGCTTGAAATGGTTTATGAAGATTATCTCCGCGGTGAACTTGGAAGTGAGTATATCCAGGTGAACGCATATGGACGTGAAATTGGCTCCTTCAACAACGGAGAACTTAATATTTCGCCAACCAAAGGGGCCGACCTTATCACTACCATTGATCTCGAACTACAGGAGCTTGCCGAGAAACTTATGGAGGGTAAACTTGGCGGGGTTGTGGCGATCGATCCAAAAACTGGTGGTATTCTCAGCATGGTGAGCGCGCCCCAATACGATGTGGAACGACTGGCCGGACGGATGGATATCCCCTACTGGCAAAGTATTAATACCGATACAAGAACTCCTCTATTTAACCGGGCAATCTCCTCACGTCAACCCCCGGGATCCACTTTTAAACCATTTATGGGATTGGCGGGAATCGAACTCGGTTTGGTAAACCCCGATACGGAGATCTATAATAGCGGAGCATACGTGAGAGGCCGTCGCTACAACGATCTTGCTGATCCCGGCTATTACAACTTTGAAAAAGCCCTTCAGTACTCCAGTAATACCTACTTTTTATGGATTATGGATCGGCTTGCCCAACAGGGTAAGCTCAACAAATGGGCAAATTTGTTGAATGATTTCGGTTTTGGACACCGAAACAATATCGATCTGCCATTTGAAACCGCAGGAATAATCCCCGACAGTACCTACATGAATAGAAATTTTGGTGAACGCCAATGGGGTATCGGGGATCTTATGAGTTTAGGGATCGGGCAGGGAATGGTCTCCCTCTCCCCGCTTCAGATGGCCGTTGCCACTGCCTCAATTGCCAACGACGGTTATCGGGTTCAGCCTCATCTGGTGAGCCAGATTCGGCACGCAAATGGCGATGTGGATCAAACAAATCCAGAGCGGCATAAAATTGAGTGGATCAGGGAAGAGAACCTAAATGCGGTTAAACGCGGAATGAAAGCCTCCATGCAGGTTGGGGGAACCAACTACTTTGCATATATGCCCGAGATAGAGATTCATGGTAAAACAGGAACGGCTCAGAACCCTCATGGACGAAACCATGGCTGGTTTATCGCTTATGCACCTGCAGATGATCCACAAATTGCCATAGCAGTACTTATGGAGAACTCCGGGTTTGGATCCGTTTCCGCATCTCCTATTGCAAGCCTGATGATTGAACAGTACCTGACCGGCGAAACTACCCGGCCTCATATTATGAATCATGTTCTCAACTTCTCTCCACGCGATGCCGACCAAAATGAAGAGCCGGATGAGGAAGATATTGAGGAGCTATTGGAGGAGCAGGCACCATGATAAACTCTAAAGATTTTAGCTGGTCTGCACTCCTGCTATGGGGGCTTCTGACCATTGCCGGCCTGATCGCTATATACAGCGCCACTCAAGGTCCTGTTTCTCAATTCCTGCCGGGCTACATACAAGGAAATTTTAGCAGACAGATCATGTGGATTTCCATCTCCCTGGTGGCGCTGATCGGTATTCAGTTTGTAAGTCCAAGACTGTTTCAGGGGGTAGCCTACATTTTTTATGGTTTATGTATCATTCTGGCTATTGTAACCGTCTTTACGGGAATTGAAGTGGGTGGTGGCCGGCGCTGGCTCTCGATCTTCGGTCTCAGAGTTCAGATCAGTGAGCTTCTGAAGCTCGCTACGGTACTGGCTGTAGCAAACTATCTCACGCACAGAAGGGATCTGTCTGTCAACAATCTGAAAACAGCACTTACCACGGTGATGATCATTCTTGTTCCTGTGGTCATTATCATCATGCAAAATGATACGGGAACTGCCCTGGTACTGCTTGCGCTAATACCGGTTGTACTTTTCTGGTCTGGTTTACCATACGGACTCTCCCTATTTATAATCTCTCCCGCCATCATAGGTTACTTTTCGGTAATCAGCATGCTCTGGGGAGCGATCGCAGCCCTCATACTGACCATTGCCATTTTTGTTCTGCACAAACGTTTGTGGCTAAGCGTCTCCGCAGCACTGTTGGGTCTGGTGGTCGTGATTGGTACAGAAGTGGCTCTACAGCAGATACTCCAGCCTCACCAGCGTGCCCGAATTGAAGCCTTTGTAAACCCAACGCTCGATCCACAGGGTGCAGGGTGGAATGTACTTCAGGCAAAAACCGCAATCGGTTCAGGCGGCATCTACGGTAAAGGTTTTATGGAGGGCACTCAGACCCAGCTGCGTTTTCTTCCTGAACAGTGGACCGACTTCGTCTACTGTGTGGTTGGTGAGGAGTTTGGCTTTATTGGGGCCTCCACGCTTTTGATCCTCTACGCCCTGCTCTTTTTGAAGCTGCTATCGATGGCAGGGAATCATAAACACCCGTTTGCTCAGCTGGTCATAGTATGCGTTACCTTCATCTATTTCACTCACTTTGTGGTGAATATCGGAAGTGCGACGGCGGTGTTGCCGATCATGGGAGTTCCATTGCCATTTGTAAGCTACGGGGGGTCTGCCTTCCTCGCAAACACGCTGATGCTTGCCATCTGTCTCAATCTCGATCTCAACAAACGCTCATTCAGCATCTATCGCTGATCTGTCCACCTCACAAAGAACATCGGTACGAAGCTTAAAGCTTTTTCGGTGGTGTT
>JAFIFA010000011.1 GCA_020832225.1 Balneolaceae bacterium | reverse complement strand
GGTGCTACGCACGCTTGCTGGTCGTAATCTTGGCCCTTTCAGCTTTGAGCTTCTTGCTTTGAGCTTTCCCCTTCAGGCTTCCAGCTTCCGCCTTCCTGCTTCTCAACGATTCAACAGTTCTACAGTTCAATCCCTCTAATAACATAGAGACCTTTGCAAAACCTTCGTGACCTCCGTGGTTAAAAAGCACTCCCCTATCCCGGTTTTTCGTACCTCAACAGCAGATCATCATCTCCATCCCGGGTTAGCACAAAGATATACTCTTCATCAACGGTAATCTGTCGGGGATGAAGATCGAGCGTGTAGGTTTCGATGTAGTCGCCGCTTTCAGAACTGTAGAGATCGATAAACCGGTTTTCGCTATTTCCGTTGTGATGTGGAATCACATAGAGTATCTCCCCATCAACAGTTACATCCATAGCCGAGAAAAGCGCATCTTCGCTGAAAGTAACCATTCGGTTATCCCCCATTGTTCTCTCTTCATACTGATCGGACGTGTCAAAATTGTCGATGTTGGCCCTGGAAAAATGGAGCACACCATCTGTTGAATATTTCCGCATCATCGGCTCGGAATAAGCGGCAAAGAAAATGTGTGAATCGTAAACCGATATGTAGCCCACATACTTCATCATGTCGCCGAAACCAAAGTCGATCTCCTCAAAACCCGTTGTGGAGTCCCCCTCCATGTGGTAAAAGGTGTAGAGATCATCCTGTTGGTGGGCGTTGTAGTTTAGCAACACTCCGTCATCAATAAATATGAGATTGTCCGGAGAAAATTGGACACTTCGGTCCTCCAGATGCTGACCATCTGTGTCGGTAATCACAACTCTTCGCTGGGTCGGATCGCCGGCAAAGAGTTTATCATCACTCACGGCAAGCGACTGCAGCGACTGAAGTTCACCCGGGCCACTCCCCTCACTGAACGAAATCACCTCTGTATCTTCAAAACGGTCTATTGGTACCTTTGTAACGGAGAAGCTCCCGAAATTGATCAGAAAGAGATGAGAGCTGTTTTTCTTCAGGGTTCCGGGAGAGTAGATTTCCCGTTCGGTGAAGTTCAGAACCTCCAGTGGATCTCCAAGTGGTGAGGTTACCCTTTCAGAAATCTCCTGCACTTCACGATCCAGATAATCGGTGAATTCGGGCAGCGACTCCGAACAGCTGACGAGAGTGAAAAGTAAAAGAATAGTACACAATTGTTTCATAATCTGCAGTTTGGCTCAAAATTACTTCTCTGTATTATAATTTTAGTATAAAAAGGAATTTTCCGCTTCAGATCAAGAATTTTTTAACCACAACGGGCACGAAGTGAGCTGAAAGGGGTGAGCCAGGCTGTTTTACGAGTTGCGGGTTGCGGGTTGGGCGGAAGTTGACCCCGATGGGTCGGGACCGCGCAAATGCACGCAGCAATGGGCTGTTTACAGTAGACAACTGTGAAATCGAATACTGGATTGGCTTCACGCTTCCAGCTCTCAACGATTCAACAACCACTATGGGCTTCTTGCTCTAAAACCCGACGCAGCCAGGTGCTACGCACGCTTGCTGGTCGTAATCTTGGCCCTTTCAGCTTTGAGCTTCTTGCTTTGAGCTTTCCGCTTCCGGCTTCCGCCTTCCCGCTTCTCTACGATTCAACTCTTCCTCACTTCATCAATCGCTTCAGCTCGCTCAACATCAGCAGGGCTTCAATTGGCGTCATCCTTTCCGGGTCGCTGGCGTCCAGCTTGTTGAGCAGGGTCTCTACATTGGGGTCCATCTGTGAACCAAAGAGCGTCATCTGAGGCAGACTCTCCTGCTTCTCCATCTTCTGTGCGGCCTGTTTGGCCCCCTTCTTCTTCGCTGCAGTCTGGGTTACGGCTCCGTTTCCGCTTCCGTTATCACTTCGGCTCACATCGAGCGTGTGGCTCTCAAGATTGGCGAGAATCTCCTTTGCGCGCTCAATCACGGCGAGTGGAAGTCCCGCCATGTTGGCCACCTGAATTCCATAGCTGTGGTCCGCCCCGCCCCGCACCAGTTTCCGTAGGAAAATCACCTTGCCGTCGTGCTCTTTCACCTGCACGTTAAAGTTCTTGATGCGCTCATAGCGGCTCTCCAGCTCATTCAGCTCATGGTAGTGAGTGGCAAAGAGCGTTTTTGCGGCCACTTCCGGCTTGTTGTGAAGATACTCGGAGAGCGACCACGCGATGCTGAGTCCGTCGAATGTGCTGGTTCCGCGTCCTACTTCATCCAGCAGAATCAACGATTTTGGCGTGGCGTTGTTGAGGATATTTGCCGCCTCGTTCATCTCCACCAGGAAGGTACTCTCACCGGCAGCGAGGTTGTCGGATGCGCCCACACGGGTAAAGATTTTATCCACCAACCCGATCGTTGCCTTCTCTGCAGGCACAAAACAGCCGATCTGCGCCATCAGCACGAGCAGTCCGGTCTGCCGAAGAATGATACTCTTACCGGCCATATTGGGTCCGGTGATCATCAAAATCTGAAACTCACTGTTATCCAGATAGATATCGTTCGGAATAAAGGGCTCACCCGCATCGAGGGTTTTTTCAACCACGGGATGCCTCCCCTTCTTCACATCAATCACGTCGTCCGTATTTACGTCGGGCCGCACATAGCTGTTCCGGAAGGCGATCTCCGCAAAACTCTGAATACAATCGAGCTCCGCAAGCGCTTTGGCAATCTGCTGAACCTCATCAGCAAACTCCGCTACGTAGAGTCGAAGCTCCTCAAACAGTTCACCCTCCAGGGTTTTGCTGCGATCTTCGGCCGAGAGCACCTTCTCCTCCACCTCCTTTAGCTCCGGGGTGATGTAGCGTTCTGAGTTGACCAACGTCTGTTTCCGGATAAAGTGATCGGGCACTTTGTCCTTATGGGTGTTTGTCACCTCAATGTAGTACCCAAACACCTTGTTATAGCCGATCTTCAGAGAGGGAATCCCCGCCTCTTTCGCCAGTTTATTCTTGATCTGCGCGATGTAGTTTTTCCCGTTCCGGGCAATTTCACGCAGCTCGTCCAGGTCGTCGTTAAATCCTTCAGCAATCATCCCGCCATCGCGGATGGTGGCCGGAGGCTCATCCACCAGAGCCCTGCTGATCCGCTCCTGAACCTCCACCAGTAGCTTCAGACGGTCATGGATCGAGTCGAGCAGTTCGTTTCCCGCATTTCCGATCTGCACCTTCACGCGGGGAATTTGCGCCAGTGAGAGCTGAAGCTGCTTCAGATCGCGGGCGTTGGTTCGGCCCACGCTAATGCGACTTATCAGCCGTTCAAGATCGCCGATCTGACCAAGCTCTTCCCGAAGCTCCTCGCGCCGGTCGTGGCTTTTTACAAGGGTATTGACGGCGTCGAGCCGCTGATCAATCGGCTTCACCTGCTTAAGCGGACGCATGATCCACTTCCTCAGAAGTCGCCCGCCCATTGCGGTGCAGGTCTCATCCAGAATAGAGACCAGGGTTCCCTCTGTTCCTCCCTCCTGCATGCTGGAGGTGAGTTCCAGGTTCCGTTTAGTTGAACCGTCGAGCGACATATAGCCCGCATTTTCATACGAATAGAGTCTCTTGAGGTGGCCCAATGATGACTTTTGTGTCTCCTGCATATAGTGCAGCAACGATCCGGCTGCCACATGCGCAATCTCCAGCTCCTCCACGCCATATCCCTTGAGGGAGTGCGTTTTAAAGTGGTCGGTGAGCAGTTTATACCCATAATCCCCTTCATAGACCCAGTCGTCAATGTGGGTAATGTTGTAGCCGATCAACTCTTCCGGGATCTTGTTCTTATACTTTTTTTGAAGCAGAATTTCTGACGGCTGGAGCGACTGCAGCAGGCTGTAGAGTTCATTGCGGTTTACCTGGCTCAGCGCAAACTCTCCCGTTGAGATGTCGGAAAATGCCACCCCTGCTGTACCACCCGCCCACCAAACCGATACGATGTAGTTATTTCTTTTGTGCTCGAGCAGTTTCTCCGAAATGGTGACCCCCGGCGTTGTGATCTCGGTCACCTCCCGGTTCACCACTTTCTTGCCCGCTTTTTTGGCCGTTTCAGGATCTTCGGTCTGTTCACAAATAGCCACACGGTAGCCGCGCTTCACCAGTTTGGGCAGGTAAGAATCGAGAGCATGGTATGGAAAACCGGCAAGCGGCGTCTGGTCGCCGCCGTTATTCCGCTTGGTTAGCGTAATACCGAGCTCCTTGCTGATCAGCACGGCATCATCGGAGAAGGATTCATAAAAATCACCCACCCTGAAGAGCAAAATGGTTCCGGGGTGTTTCTCCTTGATCTCAAAATATTGCCGCATCAGCGGTGTCTGCTTCTTCTTTTTACTCATAGAGTGGCGGTGAGTCGGCTCTGATTACTGAAAATTTGCTTAAGCTTAAAGGTATTGAATTTTCTTCTTTTTTCGGGAATGCAGAATACCTCATAATTTGCTTTCAAGCATGATCACGTTATTTTCTGCCTATGAACTTTACGTCACTAAGGGATAAACTGCGCCTGTTTGGCTCCAGACTGCTGCAACTTACGTTAAAGAAGCATGTGTTCTTTAACGCTTCGGCAATCACCTTCAATCTTGTGATCTGTGCCATACCCTTCACCCTGATCCTGATCTCCATTCTTGGCTATATTCTTTCGATCGATGCGGCCTTCGAAGAGGTGATCCGTTACGGAAGAGAGCTGCTTCCCAACCTCAGTTTTGAGACGCAGGATGGCGATCTCATTGAGGGAACCGTCACAATTGAGGAGCTGATCATGCCGCTGGTGGGAGCCCGGCAGATCTTCGGTATTGCCGGTATCGTGATTCTTCTTCTTTTTGCCCAGGGATTGCTACACGCAATGAAGCACGTCATTTTTGAGGTGTTTGAGTTTGAAGATCGCAAACATCCAGCGATGGAGCTGGCCCATAACTTTTTTACCTTTGGTGTGATCGGGGCTGTTTTCCTCATTTTTAGTATGGCTGTCTCCATCATCTCTATTTTTACTTTTGAAGATCTGGCAATACCATACACCGATTTGGTAATCGAACTCGGGTGGGTGCCGGACTTTCTCACCTTTATTATTCCGATCGTTTTCACTCCGTTGCTTCTATACGCGATTTTTCGCTACTCAAGCGAACGAAGAATTGAACCGATCGTTGCACTGATTGCGGCGCTCTCCTATACTCTGCTTTTTGAACTTGCCCGATTTGGAGTGGGTTTCTATATCGAATATGCGCTCACCGCATATCGCTACTTCTATCAGGGTTACGCCATTGTGATTTTGCTCGGAATCTGGGTTTTCTACACCGCCGCCCTCTTTGTCTTCTCCTCCATACTGGCCAGGGCCTATCAGGATGTCTTTATGGAAGAGGGGCCTGCCATTGAAAAAAATCCCTACACCGCAATATCATGACTCCGGACAATGACCGACTTCTGCCCGTCTCTTTCTATGCCAACCCCGACGTGACGGATATTGCAAGGAACCTTCTTGGCAAAGTGATCTGTAGCAAAGCGGGTGGAGATTACACCTCCGGAATCATCATCGAAACCGAAGCCTACTGCGGACGCGACGATAAGGCTTGCCACGCAAACAACGGAAAGCGCACCCCACGCACCGAGGTGATGTTTGGTGAACCGGGACGCGCATACATCTATCTCTGCTACGGAATCCATCACCTCTTCAACGTGGTTACCAATCGCGATGGGTTAGCAGATGCAGTGCTGGTGAGGGCCGTTAAGCCACTGGAGGGAGTTGATATCATGAAAGAGAGACGTGGAATGGATGGTCTGAAAAATCTGACCAACGGCCCGGGAAAGTTAACCCAGGCGATGGGGATTACAACAGACCTAAACAGGACCGATCTTCGCACCCAACCAGTCTGGATTGAAGATTACCAAATTTCCGTAGCCCCGGAAAGTATCACGGCATCCAAGCGGATTGGGGTCGACTACGCCGACGAAGACGCGCTTCGCCCCTGGCGGTTCAACATCTCCCCTGCCTCACTCTGACCTCTTTCCATATCGGTCGCAGTTTATAAGTGCTCAAACCGAACCAAAAAAAGACCTCGTAATTCCCACTACAGCTTTTCGGGACAGGCTTATGAGGTCTATTCTTTCAACCAAAAAACGCTCTGCCCTCCGCGCTCAGCACTTTGCTATCAAAATTGGATTCCACGAAAAGAATCTAAATAATCTCACGGAGAAGCAGGGAACTCTCTATGTCTCGCTTACGCGTTCAAAAGAGCTTTCCCTGATGTTTTTAAACCACGAAGTCTCAATGCCACGAGGGATCACGGTACTCAACGAAATCAATATGTTTTTCTTCGTGACTCTTTTGTGATTTAAATGAGATCGAAATGAACGGTGCGCCAAATCGGTTAGTTCAATATTGAAACAATATGAACACTGAACCAAAAAAACAGAAATGACACCTTTAAAATCGATACTTTTTTCAGCATTAACGCTTTCATTCCTCTTTCTTGCCGCTTTTTCCGATACCGATGAGAAGAGCGATCGGGCAACGGCATGGGAAGTGGATCGCGCACACAGCGCCGTTAACTTCACCATTAATCACTTCTTCACACCGGTTGACGGTGCGTTTGATGATTATGAGGCAGAAGTGTACTTCGATCCCGAGAACCTTTCAGGAAGCCATATTGATGTAACTATTCCCGTTGCCAGCGTAAATACCCGAAACAGCAACAGAGACGACCATCTTCGCACACCTGACTTCTTTGATGCAGAGAACTACCCGAGCATCCGGTTTGTAAGCAGCGAAATTCTCCAGGATGGCGAAAGTAACTTCATCGCACGCGGCGAGCTTACTATTCGTGACGTCACCAAAGAATTTGACCTTCCTTTTGAGCTTCTCGGCGTGATGGACCACCCAATGCGTGAAAACACCCAAGTTGCAGGTATTGTTGCTTCCGCTGAACTGCTTCGCAACGACTTTGGTGTTGGAACCGGCGACTGGCGGGCAACTGCTGTAGTTGGGAACCGGGTCAACATTCAGCTCAACCTGGAGCTGCTGGCCGGTAACTAAAGATTTTTGCAGACGGCACATCTATCCCTGAACCCCGGCCATAACAGTCGGGGTTTTTTTATTGAATAATCTCCCCATAAAAACGTCTGAATCGGACTCACACTTTTCCTGCTCATGTCTTATATTCCATGCCACAAAATCAAAGGCAATCAGCTACCATGAATAAAAAGACTTTCTACATCATCCTCGGCTTTGTGGCGTTTGCGGCGCTTGCCCGGCTTCTTCCGCACGCTTACAATTTCACTCCGCTTGGCGCAATCGCCCTTTTTGGCGCGGCGTACTTCAAGGATAAAAAGTGGGCGCTGATCATTCCGATTGCGGCTCTGTTTCTGAGCGACCTCATCCTCAATAACATGGTCTACTCCGCCTATTACGAAGGTTTTGCCTGGTTTACCGGAGGGTTTCTCTATATCTACGGAGCCTTCGCCATGATTGTGATCATGGGTTACTACCTGCTTAAAAAAGTGACCATTGGACGCGTAATTGGTGGCGCTTTCGGAGCTTCCGTGATATTCTTTGTAGTCAGCAACTTTGGAGTTTGGATAGCAAGTCCCCTCTACCCGCTCACATTTGAAGGATTGATTGCATGCTATGTGGCTGCCATCCCTTTCTTCCACAATACGCTAGCCGGCAATCTGGTTTACTGTGCCGCAATGTTTGGCGCATTTGAATATCTCCGAAGCCGTTACCCTTCTGTTCAGGTCTCCGGCGTACGTGTTTAACCCTACACTCTTTTTTGCTTCGTGAAGAAACGAATGATCATAATCGGGGCCACCTCGGGCATCGGAGAGATGCTGGCCCGCCAGGCTCTCAAGGATGGATACATTGTGGGAGGCACCGGCCGACGTGTAAACCGTCTTGAAGCGATGAAAGAGGAGCTTGGTGAGAACTTCCACTATTCGGAGATGGATGTTACACTCTTCGATCAGGCAAAGGAGCAGCTTCGCGAACTGATTGAGCAAATGGGCGGAATGGACATTATCGTCCTCAATGCAGGTATCTCCAATCATCCTGCCTCCTCTATTACTGCTATGGAGCAGATGGTGATCGACGTCAACGTGAGTGGTTTTGTTCAGCTCTTCGGTGAAGCGTTTCAGTACTTCCGCAATCAGGGGCACGGGCAGATTGTGGGCATCTCCAGCATTGCCGGACTCTTTGGCTCCTCCCGCGCAGCCCCATATAGTGCCTCCAAGGCCTTTATCTCAACCTACATGCAGGCCTACCGCCAGCGCTGCCGAAATCTGAAACAGGACATTTCGGTTACTGATGTTATTCCGGGTTTCGTGGAGAGCGAAATGATTGAAGGAAAGAAGGGGCTATTTTGGGTGGCAAACAGAGAGAAGGCGGTTCGTCAAATGCTTCACGATATCGAAAAAAAGAAAGCGGTCTCATACGTCACCAGAAGATGGCGGCTAATCGCATGGCTTATTAAGGTCACGCCAAGATTCATTATTGACCGTCTCTGATCTCTGTGTTTATCTCTTTCTCTCTGCCGTTTTTTAGCAGCTATTTTTCTATCAAAGAAAAATGTAAAGCAGCAACAGGATAAACGGCAGGGTAAAGACCCAGTTTCCTGTCCAGTATGTTGTATATGTTCTCTTCATCGCAATGGGGTTTATCTCTGCTCAATTAAACCAATCCGGAGAGATTTTGTTTCCTCCGTTAATCAACCTTAATCCGGGACCCATCCCTATCCTTCCCGAATATTGGTTTTTAGAGCTTATCGGCAGAAAAGCGCTTTTTCATAAGGAAAGGCTAACATTTTACTACCCCAGCCACCCCTCTCTGTCGAGGTTTCTATACTGAATTGCCTCGGCTATGTGATTTGAGCGGATCTCTTCAGAACGGTCCAGATCCGCAATAGTTCTCGAGACTTTCAGAATACGATCGTAGGCTCTTGCCGAGAGACCAAGTGTGTTCATCGCTCTTTTGAGCATCTCTTCCCCTGCTGTATCGATCCGGCAGATCTTCCTCGCCATCTTAGTCGAAATCTGCGCATTGCAGTATACACCCTCAATTCCCAGATACCGCCGCCCCTGCAGCTCTCTCGCGGCAATCACCCTTTCCCTGATTGCCGCCGAACTCTCACCCTTGGCTTTAGCCGAGAGCTCATCAAAGCTCACCTTCTCCACCTCCACGTGGAGATCAATACGGTCTAAAAGCGGACCACTTATCTTACCCAGATATCGCTGCATCTGAATGGGAGTTGCCCC
>JAFIFA010000211.1 GCA_020832225.1 Balneolaceae bacterium | reverse complement strand
AAATCAAAGCTAAACTTCAGGATACATCACAAACCTGGATTGCAGCTACCCTGTTTGTGCTGAACCTTTCTGCTTTCGCAGCCCGATCCGGTGTGACTTTTTGAGGAAGCCCTAAATAGGTGAGAGAAGAAGTCTCCCCTTGGCCTGCCCCGAACCGGCGGGTAGGGGAGTACGGCGTACGCCGGGAGGGGTGTCCAACACGTGCAAATGGAAGTATTTCCGTATCTGTCACCGGTAACGGAACGAGTGGGGTGAAGGACCTGTGAGGTCTCGGGGTTGCGATTAAGGTTCCTCTAAATCATATCCCATCTCCCCACAGATCCTTCACTCCGCTACGCTCCGTTTTCCGATTAACTGCATCGGGACAGGCAGGATGACGTTGTCGGCTTATAATAAAGGCGGCGTTTCAGTAATGGTGGTTTGCAGAGATCGTCTCACGCCGCGAGCGAGGATCGGGGTGGAGGCCGGGTTGGACTTGGTTTGGTTCTTGGTACGGTACTTAAACCCGGCCGTTAATAGCACGTGAGTTGGTCATCCTGAACGGAATGAGCGAAGCGAGTGAAGTGAAGGATCTGAAAGGCCCCGGGATTGCGATTAAGTTTATTCTCATTCATAGCCCACTCCCTCTCACAATTCAACAGTTCAACGCTTCAACAATTCTACAATCCCACACTCCAACAATTCCCACCCCCATCTCCCGCCATCTGTTCTACAGATTTTGTATTTTCAACCCGGAAAAAATAGAGCAACACATCAAAAAATCACACCACATGTATTCAAAGCTGAAAGATGATCTGAGGGCGGAGCTGGATCAGATCAAAAAAGATGGACTTTACAAAGAGGAGCGCATTATCACAACCCCACAAGGGGCAGTGATTAAGACCACCAAGGGAGATGAGGTGATCAACTTTTGCGCCAACAACTACCTGGGTCTCTCTTCCCATCCGCGTGTGGTGGAGGCGGCAAAGCGAACCATCGATGAGTATGGATTCGGGATGTCGTCCGTGCGCTTTATCTGCGGTACACAAACCATCCACAAAGAGCTGGAGGCCAAAATCTCTGAATTTCTCGGAATGGAGGACACCATTCTCTACGCAGCAGCTTTTGATGCGAATGGCGGTGTTTTTGAACCGCTTCTGGGCAAAGAGGACGCAATCATTTCGGATCAGCTGAACCACGCCTCCATTATTGACGGTGTCAGACTCTGCAAGGCGCAGCGATTTGTCTTCAAGCACAACGATATGGCCGACCTCGAAGAGCAGCTGAAGGCGGCATCAGGAGCGCGCAACAAAATTATAGCGACCGACGGGGTCTTCTCCATGGACGGCACCATCGCGCAACTCGATAAGATCTGTGATCTGGCCGATAAGTATGACGCGCTGGTAATGAGTGATGAGTGCCACTCAACCGGATTCGTCGGAAAAACGGGTCGCGGTGTTCATGAGCACTGCGATGTAATGGGACGGGTTGATATCATCACCGGAACACTTGGGAAGGCACTAGGTGGTGCGTCGGGTGGATTTACCGCAGCCCGGAAAGAGATCGTAGATATGCTGCGTCAGCGCTCACGCCCCTACCTCTTTTCAAATACACTGGCACCGGCCATTACGGGAGCTTCCATTGAGGTTCTCAATCTGCTGAGCGAAACAACCGAACTTCGCGACAAGCTCGAAAATAACACCACCTACTTCAGAAAAGCGATGACCGACGCTGGATTTGAGATCAAGCCGGGTAGCCACGCCATTGTGCCGGTGATGCTCTATGATGCGAAGGTATCGCAGGACTTTGCCGAAAAACTGCTTGAAAAAGGGATCTATGTGATCGGCTTCTACTACCCGGTGGTGCCAAAGGGAGAGGCCCGGATCCGCGTGCAGCTCTCTGCAGTTCATGAAAAAGAGCATCTCGACAAAGCGATCAACGCATTTACCGAAGTTGGCAAGGAGCTCGGCGTTCTGAAGTGAGATTGCCGGAAAATTAACGCCCCATCTGAATCGGGAGGGGCGGTTGCCAAAGCCGATAACTATAATTGAACTTCTTATACAATGAAGAAAATTTTGATCACGGGTGCATGTGGACAGCTCGGGAGTGAACTCACGGCCGGCCTTCGGGATATTTTTGGAACCGAAAATGTGATTGCCTCCGATATTTCGCCGAAAAATCCACAGTTGGGCAGCGGCCCGTTTGAGCGTCTCGATGTGATGGATCGCGAGGGGATGGAAGCTTTGGTAGATAAGTATGAGATCGACACCATCTGCCATCTGGCCGCACTCCTTTCAGCCAACGCCGAGAAGAATATCGAACTAGCCTGGAAGCTCAATATGGATGGGCTCCTCAACGTCCTCAATATCGCAAAAGAGAAAAAGCTGGACCGGGTCTTCTGGCCCAGTTCTATTGCCGTATTTGGTCCAGACGCGCGAAAAGCGAAGACGCCCCAGGCCAGCGCAACCAACCCCTCAACCGTTTACGGCATCACAAAAGTGGCGGGTGAACAGTGGTGCGCCTACTACCATCGAAAATTTAGCGTGGATGTGCGAAGCCTTCGCTATCCGGGTCTGATCGGCTACAAGACGCTGCCCGGTGGCGGTACCACCGATTACGCCGTGGATATCTACCACAAGGCGCTGGCCGGTGAGCCATTCTCCTGTTTTCTGGAGGAAGACTCCGCACTGCCGATGATGTATATGAGTGATGCGGTGAAGGCAACGATCGATCTGATTCAGGCTTCTGAAGAGCATGTTAAGGTCAGAACCAGCTACAATGTGGCGGCGATCAGTTTTACACCTGCTGAGATTGCTGAATCGATCAGGAAGCAGATTCCCGGTTTTGAGATTACTTATGAGCCCGATTACCGACAGGAGATCGCATCTTCCTGGCCCGACAGCATCGACGACTCGGCCGCCCGAAGTGACTGGAACTGGAGTCCCGAATATGACCTCGACCGAATGACCACCGATATCCTGGAAAATCTGCCCGAACTTTTGAAAACGAGTGAGTGAGTAGTAGATGGTAAATGGTAGATAGTAGATGGACAGTCTATATACCATCTACCATCGACTATCTACCCTTAAACAAACCGGAGATTCTCATGAAGAACGTTCTGTTTTCTCTATCTGCAGCCGCACTGTTGTTGATTGTGGATCTAACCGGACTGGCTGCTCAGGATCGTCTTTCCGGTGAGCTCTTTGCGACCCGATCGGAAGTGATTGCCAAAAATGGGATGGCGGCTACAAACCATCCGCTGGCCGGACAGATTGCGCTCGATATTCTCAAAAAAGGGGGCTCTGCCGTGGATGCCGCAATTGCGGCCAATGCCTTTCTCAGTTTTGCTGATCCCGCGATGAACGGGCCGGGAGGCGATCTTTTTGCCATCGTCTGGAGTGCGGACGACCGGCAGCTTCACGGACTAAACGCCAGCGGCAGATCACCACAAAACCTCACGATCGACTATTTCAGAGAGCAGGGAATTGAATCAATTTCTGCTTCGAGTCCCCACGCAGTTACCGTGCCGGGTGCGGTGGATGGCTGGGTTGAACTTCACAATAAATTTGGAAGCCTCGAGTTCGAGGAGCTGTTTGCACCAACCATTCAATATGCGCGCGAAGGTATTGGTATGACGGCCGAAATTGCGGACCTGATGGACTACTTGGAGCGCGATTTGATTCGCGGCTATGGTCTCGGGGATGATTTTGAATGGGACGATCTGGACTACTTCAGCTCTCTCTATCGGCCTGAAGGGCGTTTTCCGCAAAAAGGGGAGCTCCACAAAAACCCGGATCTCGCCGAAACGCTTGAGCTCATCGCCCGGGGCGGACGGGATGCGTTTTACGAAGGTGATATTGCGGAGGTGATCACCACTCACATTCAGGAGATGGGCGGCTTTTTGACCATGGAGGATTTTGCTGCTCACCGATCGGAGTGGGTTGATCCGGTTTCTGTTAGTTACCGCGGTGTGGATGTCTGGCAGCTCCCGCCCAATGTTCAGGGGATGTCGGTGCTTCAGATGCTCAACATTCTGGAGGGGTTTGATATGGCTGAATATGGATTTGGCAGCCCGGAGCACATCCACTACTTCACCGAGGCGAAGAAACTAGCTTATGCCGATATGGCCACATGGTATGGGGATCCTGATTTCTCAGATCTGCCCATTGATCAGATGCTTTCCAAGGAGTATGCCGACAGCCGAAGGGAGAAGATCAGTGATAAATGGACCGGCAGCTACGGAACGGGGATTGAGGGAGAGAGTCATACGATCTATCTGACGGTAGCTGATGGCGACGGAAATATGATCTCGCTCATCCAGAGTAACTCATGGCTCTTCGGTTCGCTGATAACTCCTCCCGGACTCGGATTCCCACTTCAAAATCGCGGCACCGGCTTCACACTCGAAGAGGGGCATGTAAACACCTATGAGCCGGAAAAAAGACCGTTTCATACCATCATCCCCGCATTTGTGACCAAAGATGATGAGCCCTACATCAGTTTTGGGCTAACGGGCGGAGATATGCAGCCGCAGGGACACGTTCAGATCGTCATGAACGTGATCGATTTCGGAATGAATCTGCAGGAAGCGAGTGATGCTCCCCGGATCCGCCACTCTGGCTCCGGTGAAGGGTTCATTCAGCTTGAATCCGGATTTCAATATGAGTCCGTGAGAGAACTGCTGAAAATGGGTCACCAGGTGAGGTACGGGTTTGAAAGTTTTGGAGGATTTCAGGGAATCATGTTCGATGGTACCTTCTACTACGGCGCATCCGAATCCAGAAAAGATGGCCAAGCGGTCGGCTATTAATCAATAATTTCCATCTACCATCTACCATCTACCATCTACCATAAACCAATACCACTCCCTTGCCACTACAGCCCGATCAAATTCTGATACTTATTGAAGCGGTTGGCACAATTGCCTTCGCAGTTTCGGGAGCGATGGCCGCAATCCGCAGCCGGTTTGATCTGTTCGGGATCTTTGTGCTGGCGTTTGTGACGGCGATCGGCGGCGGGACGATCCGCGATCTGCTGATCGGAAACACACCGGTAAACTGGCTTACTGATACATTGACAATCAGCTCCGTGATTATTGGGTTTCTCTTCACGCTTATCATCTACAGGCAGATGCAGAAGCTGGAGGGGTGGCTCTTCACCTTCGATGCCGCCGGCCTGGGGCTCTTCACCGTTGTTGGCACCCAGATCGCCCTGGAAGCGGGAATGAGCGTCGGCGTCTCCATCGCCCTGGGAACCGTCACAGGCTGCTTTGGCGGCGTTCTCCGCGACGTACTTGCCGGCGACAAGCCCCTCATCTTTCAGAAAGAGGTCTACGCCATGGCCGCCGTAACCGGCGGAATCGTCTTTACCCTAATCCTCCAAATTTGGGACGCCCTCCTCATCGCCCAGATTGCGGGTATTATAACCATCGTGCTGATACGAGTAGTTGCCGTGAGGAAAGGGCTGGGGTTGCCTAGTCTTGAGTCGTGAGTCGTGAGTCTTGAGTCGTGAGTCTTGAGTCCCGAGACCTCGGGAAGTCTTGAGGGGGGCGTGGATTCTCGTCTGACGACCAGGGAATAAATTTATCAATTACCCATCAACCAACAGTCGTCTGACGAATTTCCTTTTAAAGAAGAAGCTCCACATTCATATCCCCTACCCCCACAGATCCTTCACTCCGCTGCGCTCCATTTCCCGATTAACTGCATCGGGACAGGCAGGATGACCCGCACGGCTTTAAACAAATGCGGCGTCTCTGTTAAAGTGGTGTGCAGAAATCGTCTAACGCCGCAGGCGAGAATTGGGGGAGGCCGGGTTTGACAGAATGTGGCTCTTGGTTTGATACAAATACCCGGCCGTTAATATCAGGTGAACTTGTCATCCCGACCTTAGTGAGCACAGCGAACGGAGTGGAGGGATCTTGTTCGCCATGGAACTTGCCTAATCACCGTAAACTCCCCATAAGAGATCTGATAAATGCCACGGCTCATCTTTTGAACGCGAAGCGAATCACGGAAAAACACGGAGTTCTTCGTGGCATTATTGTTTGTACAATTATGCAGTTTAAGAACTTATTTGACGCGTTTTTTCCAATAATCCGGTTTTCGTTTCATATGCATGATGGCAAATACCATGATCAACTCATTCCTGTAAACTTTGTATACAATGGAGTAGGGGAAGCGATTCAGAAATATGCGCTTAGTCTGATGTAGATAGGGATGTCCAGCTTTTGGAAACTTTAATAAACGCTGAACAGCATCTTCAAACTCTTGAATAAAATCGTAGGAAAGCGACTGATCGAACTGTTTGTAATAATCAACGATATCGTAAAACTCGGCCTCTGCCGCGCCATCAAGTTCAAAGGCCAATTTGCTCATCAGTCGAGAAGTGCCTGAGCATTTTTCTTTACTTCACTCCAGGGTTTTGCAGAACTCTCACCCTGTTCGTATTGGTCTATACGTCTCTTTAATTCTTTCGACCAGGCCTCTTCTGAATCAAAATCTATCTCCGGATCAAGGCTGTCGATCAGCATGTGTGCAAGTTCTGCTCGTTCCTTGCTGGAAAGTTTAAGGGCCTGTTTTTTTAATTTTTCGTCAATCATCGCTGTTTCCATTTCTTAGATACAACTGCAGTATGGTAATAAACTCGAAAAAAGAAAAATAATTATCTTACGGGTTTAAAGTTGTATATCAATTTTTTCCCTCAACGAGCTGAGTAAAATACCTTTTCACTCATAGCTCCTCCCCCCACAGATCCTTCACTCCGCTGCGCTCCATTTCCCGATTAACTGCATCGGGACAGGCAGGATGACATGCTTCTCTATAAACAAAAGCAGCGCATATAAAGGCGGGGAAGACTGCCACGAAGACACCAGGACACGAAGAATCACGAAGATTGAATTGGATTTGATATGTGGATCATGTCCACTTTGTGTACTTCGAGACTTAGCGCCTTTGTGGTTTTAAAAAAGGTCTGATAAATGCCACCTCTCATCTTTTGAACGCGAAGCGAATCACGGAAAAACACGGAGCCCTCCGTGGCTCGGTGGCAACTAAAGCGAACGAAGTGGAGGGAACTCAAATAAAGTACTTCCAACTAACGAGCCGAACACCTCCCGAGTGGGTCGGAACGTCGTTATGCTCCGCCTCCCGGCTAAAGTCGTACTCCCCTCCCCGACGGTTCGGGGCAGGCTAAGGGGATACTTCCTCACGACTCAAGACTCAGGACTCACGACTAAAAAAACGCCACGCCCTCACTTCTTCTTCTGCCCCACCACCCAATTCACAAATAAAAACTCAATCGCCGACGCCTCATACCCTTTCCAGTTTGAGATCATCTGCTGGAACTCCTCTTCGCTGGTGTTGGATGGGTCGCCACCGTAGCTCATGATGATCCACTTCCTCAGGCCTTTCTCCTCGCCTTTCTTTTTGTTGGATGGGAAGTACGCCTCGGTGGTTTCGCGGAAGAGCATCAGGTCCTGACCCGAAGTTGGCCCCACGCCGCGTACATTGGAGATCTTCTCATAAAACTCCTGCGGTGATGCCTCACGGTCGAGATAGTCGGGATCGACCTCTCCGGCTAGGATATCCTGTGCCAGACCCACCATATACTCCCCCTTACGGAGAGTTGGGCCCATTTTTCGGATCTGGACCGGATCAGCCTTGGCCAGCTGATAGGGCCGCGGCCAGGCGGGCAGGGTTTTGCCGTTGTGGATCAGATGGGTGCCGTACGCCTCGCGGACCTTAAAGGCCATCTTTCTGGCGGTCGGCTTGTGAGCCATCTGCATCTGGATGATCCGGTTCATCACATCCTCCAGCAGTGATCCGCGCGCCATCCGCTTCAGCCCGTAGAACTCAGTGATCAGATCGCCCAGAACGGGATCTTCTGCAGCCTTGTCATAAAGCGGACGAATATCGAGGCTGGTGCCCAGGATGCGGGCGAGGGTTCGGTTCGCCTGTTTAATCTCATCTTTGGAGAGATCCTCGGGCGACTCGATATGAAACACCGGATCTTCCGGATCGCCATTAAAGAAGATCGTTACCACCACATCGCGCTCCTCAAGCGGCAGCGGACGCGTAAAGCCCTCCTCAAAGATCGTCTCCGGATCGTGTTCGTGATCAAAGTAGTTCTCAACGTCGAGGCAGATAAACCAGTCGTGGGGAGGAATCGATTTGAGGGACCAGGATGACATAAGTGTTGGGGTATCGAAATTTTCTGTTCAGTTGAGAGATAGAGATAACACACCGGGTGCACCCATTCATTCAAATTACTTCGTGATTCTTTGTGACTTTGATTCTTGAGTCTTGAGTCTTTAGTCTTGAGTTTTGAGTCTTGAGTCTTGAGTTTTGAGTCTTGAGTTTTGAGTCTTGAGTCCTGAGTCTTGATGCGCGTTTTTCACTTCGTGGGAATCGCCTTCGGCTCGGTACGCAGTCCGTGGAGCTCGGGAACTTTTCGCTTCGCGGTTCTCCGCTTCTCACCGAATCACTTTTCACTTTTCACTTTTTAACGATTCAACAGTTCAACGATTCTACAATTCAACCCTATCCACTTTGAGCTTCTGGCTTCCGCCTTCTGGCTCTCTACGATTCAACAGTTCAACAATTCTACAATTCATCACCCTACACCAGCAGCTTATAGAGTCCGCTGTTGAGGAAGAGGTTTTCGCGGCCTACTTGCTTGCTCTTCACAAAGCCCGCCTCCTCCAGTTCGCGGAGGTACTCGGCGGCGGTCTGCCGCTTGGCGATTCCACGATCCACCAGATGCTTCACCTTGCAGTAGGGCTGTTCAAACAGCAGCTCAATCAGCTCCTTGGAGTAGACCCGTGCCGGCAACTTCTCCCGGGCGAGCTCCAGCGTCTCCTCCAGAAGGTCGATAATCTGCCCGATCTGCTCCATCGTCTTCCGCGATGTGCTCTCCACCGCCTCCAGCATGAACAAGATCCACGGCTCCCACTCTGCGTGCTCCGTAACTCCTCTCAGCAGCTTGTAGTACGCCTGCTTCTGGCTGATGATGGCGTCGCTCAGATAGAGCACCGGATGGTTGAGCAGTCCGCTCTCCATCAGGTAGAGAATGTTGATCAGCCTTCCGGTTCGGCCATTGCCATCCTCAAACGGATGGATCGCCTCAAACTGGTAGTGCCCTACCGCCATCTTGATCAGCGGATCCACACGATCCTCCGCATGCAGGTAGTGCTCCAGGTTCTCCAGCAGGTTTCGGATCAGATCCTCACCTTCGGGCGGCCAGTAGATAATCTTTCGGGTGTT